>NZ_JBFAZW010000012.1:0-142005 GCF_040682015.1 Dactylosporangium sp. NPDC051485 | reverse complement strand
GTTGCCGCGCCGTTCGCGCCCGCGGGTCCGCCGGCCGCACCGTTCGCCGCACCGCAGCCGCCGTTCGCCGCGCAGCCGCCCGTCTCCGTGCCTCCCTCGGCCGCTACTCCTCCGCCCGCTTCCGCGCCTCCGGCGGTCTCCACTCCGCCCGCCGTTTCCCTGCCGCCGAGCGGCTCGCCGACCGTATCCGCACCGCCGAGCGGCTCAGGTGTGGCCGGGACGCCGCCGCCCGGCGCCGGTACCGCGGGCGAGCCGGCCTGGCTGACGCCGGAGTCCGCGCCCGCGCGGCCCGCGACCGCGCCGTGGAACGGACCGGGGTCGGGCACCGGGGAACTGCCGATGCGGACGCCGACTGTTCCCACCTCGCCGCCCGCGCCCTACGGCGGGCCGCGGCCGCCGAGCGAGGTTGCGGCCGGGGCGACCGGCTACAGCCGTGGGACCACCCAGCCCTCGAACGAGGACGGGCCCACCCAGCCGTTCGGGTTCGACCCTCCGTCGTCCGGGGCGACCGCGCCCTCTCCCGCCTCGCCGCCGCCGGTGTCGACCCCGCCTGTTTCCCTGCCGCCGGTGTCGACCCCGCCTGCCGCTCCGCCGCCGGTCCCGCGGCCTGTTTCGACGCCGCCGGTCTCGGCGCCACCCCTTTCCCCGCCGCCCGTTTCCACACCGCCGGTCTCGGCGCCGCCGCTTTCCCCACCGCCCCTTTCCACACCGCCCGTTTCGACGCCGCCGGTCTCGGCGCCGCCGCTTTCCCCGTCGCCCGTTTCGACGCCGCCTGTTTCGACGTCCCCTTTCTCGACGCGGCCCGATTCGACGCCGCCGGTTACTGAGGCGCCGGTCTCGTCGGCTCCCGCTTCCGGGGCGCCGGTTTCGCCGCCGGCCGAGGCCGTGTTGGGGCCGTCCGGCTCGTGGCCGGTCATTCCGGCGCCGGCCGCGGCCGCCGGCGACGCGGACGAAGACGCCACCCGGCCGCTGCGCACCTCCACCGAGGAGACCGGCATTTCGGCGACGACGACGAGCGGGCTGCCCTCGCGGGCGGCGCGGGGACCCGCACCCGCGGAGACCTCGATCCTGGCCGGGCCGTCGTTCGACGGGTTCGCGGTGCCGCCGCGGCCCGGGCGGGAGGAGGAGACCGAGGCGTTCCACCCCGGGAGCCAGTCGCCCGTGCACCCGCGTCCCCGCCACGCGGCGCCGAACGAGGCACCGGCGTCCGCCGAGGAGCGGGAGAGCGACGGGCCGCCGCGGAGCCGGTTCCAGCCGATGGCGCCGCAGCCGCCCGTCGAGGCTGCGGACGCCACCCCGGCCTCCGACGGCGGTAGCGAGGCAACGACGGTGCTGCGGGTGCCCGCCGCCGACGGGGAGGCGACGACCCGGTTCGAGGCCCCTCCCGCCGCCGACGCGGTCGATCCCGAGGCCACCGCGAAGATCGAGAACCGGCCCCGCGGGGACAAGCCGTCCAACTCGCCGTGGGCCGAGCCGCCCCGCGAGCGCGGCTGACCGCCCCGCAAGCAGCACACAATTCGGCCCCGTCGCCCGATCAGGGTGGCGGGGCCGAGTCATCGGCTCATCGCCGGCGGCGCCGCGGATCGGGCTGGCACCTCTTTAAGGTTCCCGACCCTTACATTTAATAGTGTTAACTGATAGCGTCCCTGCTCATCGATCCATCGATGAGCAGGGGGTCCCGTGAGATCTCGTCGTCGCAAATTCGCCCTGGTAGTCGGCGCGGCCGCGGCCGTCGTGACGGCGCTGGCCCTCGCGCCCACGCTCCAGGCACAAGCGGTCACCAACGTGGCGGAGGCCGCGTGTACCGCACCGACCTGGGCTGAGGGCAACACGTACACGCTCGGCACGCAGGTGACATACAACGGGCACACGTACAAGGCCTTGGTGACCCACACCGCCTATGTGGGCGCCAACTGGAACCCGGCCGCCACGCCTTCACTGTGGACGGACCTCGGCGCCTGCACCGGCGGCGGTGGCTCGCCGACCGCGTCGCCGTCGCCGTCGCGCACCGCCTCGCCGTCGCCGTCGGCCTCGGCCTCGCCGAGCCGCTCGCCGTCGAGTTCGCCATCAAGCTCGCCGTCGAGCTCGCCCACGACGTCGCCCACCGGCGGCACCTGCGGGGTCAAGTCGCGGCCGGCCGGCAAGGTGCTGCAGGGCTACTGGGAGAACTGGGACGGCGCCTCCAACGGCGTGCACCCGGGCCTCGGCTGGATTCCGATCACCGACTCGCGGATGGCCCAGCACGGGTACAACGTCATCAACCTGGCCTTCCCGGTCATCCGCTCCGACGGCACCGTGCTGTGGGAGAACGGCATGGACGCGGGCGTGAAGGTCCCGACCCCGGCCGAGATGTGCCAGGCCAAGGCCAACGGCATGACGCTGCTGATGTCGATCGGCGGCGCGGCCGCGGGCATCGACCTGAGCTCGTCGACGGTGGCGGACAAGTTCGTCTCGACGATCGTGCCGATCCTCAAGGCCAACAACTTCGACGGCATCGACATCGACATCGAGACGGGGCTGTCCGGCAGCGGCAGCATCGGCACCCTGTCGACGTCGCAGGCCAACCTGATCCGCATCATCGACGGCGTGCTGGCCCAGATGCCGTCGAACTTCGGCCTCACCATGGCGCCGGAGACGGCCTACGTGACCGGCGGCAGCGTGACCTACGGCTCGATCTGGGGCTCGTACCTGCCGATCATCAAGAAGTACCTGGACAACGGCCGCCTGTGGTGGCTCAACATGCAGTACTACAACGGCAGCATGTACGGCTGCTCCGGTGACTCCTACTCGGCCGGCACGGTCCAGGGCTTCACGGTCCAGACCAACTGCCTGAACTCGGGCCTGACGATCCAGGGCACGACCATCCGCGTCCCGTACGACAAGCAGGTCCCCGGCCTGCCCGCCCAGTCCGGCGCCGGCGGCGGCTACATGGCCCCGTCGCTGGTCTCGCAGTCCTGGAACGGCGTGTCGGGCCAGATCAAGGGCCTGATGGACTGGTCCATCAACTGGGACGGCTCGAAGAGCTGGACCTTCGGCGACAACGTGAAGTCGCTGCAGGGCCGCTGATCACCGCAACCGCGACGAGGGGTCGGGCTTCTGCCCGGCCCCTCGTTTCGTTGGTCCCACCGAATGCGGTGGAGTCCGATACCGCACCGATGTCGCCGGTCAGGGTATAAATCCGACATGTCGCGGCGCGCCAGCGCCCGACATGTCGCAAAAGCACATCGGGAACGTCGCGATCAGGCCGCCGGGGACAGAGCCGTCGGCGGCACGAGCAGGGCCGGCAGCTGCGCCGGGTCCATCGGCCGGTGCAGGTGGAAGCCCTGGCCGAGGGCGCAGCCCAAGCGGCGCACCGCGTCCAGCTGCGCCTGGTTCTCGATCCCCTCGGCCACCACCCGCAGCCCCAGGATGTGGCCCAGCTCCATGATGGTCGAGACCAGGGCCAGGTCCCGGCCGGTCAGCTCGGCCCGGGCGATGAAGGCGCGGTCGACCTTGAGCTCGTCGACGGGCAGCTCGCGCAGGTAGGCCAGCGACGAGTACCCGGTGCCGAAGTCGTCGATGGCGAGCTGCACGCCGAGCGCGCGCAGGTCGGTCAGGGCGGCGACGGCGACGCGCGGGTCGCTCATCAGGACCGACTCGGTCAGCTCCAGGGTGACGGCCGACATGGGCAGGCCGGCGGCGGCCAGGGCGCGGGTGACCTGGACGGCGAAGTCCGGGCGGACCAGCTCGTGGCCGGAGACGTTGACGTTGAGGGTCAGGCCGGGACGGCCGCGGCGCCACACGGCGACCTGGCGGGCGGCGGTGGCGAGCACCCACTGGCCGATGTCGGCGATCAGGCCGGACTCCTCGGCGATCGGCAGGAACTCCGACGGCGGCACCACGCCGCGGGCCGGGGAGTTCCACCGCAGCAGGGCCTCGACCCCGACCACGGCGCCAGGGCCCTCGTCGTCGAGGCGGATCAAGGGTTGGTACTGCAGCCCGAACTCCCCCTCGGCCAGCGCCCGCTGCAGGTCGCCGCGCAGCGACAGGTAGTCCAGGGCGGCGGCGCGCATGGCCGGCTCGAAGACCACGACCCGGCCCGGGCCGTTCTTCTTCGCGTGGTACATCGCGAGGTCCGCGCTGTTGAGCAGCTCGTCCGGGGCGGTGCCGGCGGCGCCCGGCAGCGCGGCGCCGACGCTGGCGCCGATGGAGACGCTGCGGCCCAGGAGGCGGAACGGTTTGCGCACTGCGGCGATGATGCGCCCGCCGACGGCCACCGCGGCGGCGGCGTTGACGTCGGCCAGCAGCACGGCGAACTCGTCGCCACCGAGGCGAGCCACGGTGTCGGTGGCCCGCACACAGCCGCGGATCCGCTCGGCCACGGCGGCGAGCAGCTGGTCGCCGGCGTCGTGGCCGAGGCTGTCGTTCACCGCCTTGAAGCGGTCCAGGTCGATGAAGAGCACGGCGGAGTCCGGGCGCTCGTGGAAGATGCGCAGGAACAGGGCGCGGTTGGGCAGGCCGGTGACGTTGTCGCGGTGGGCCTCCCGCACCTGCTCGACCGTCCGGGCGTCGGTGAGGGCCAGGCCGGCCTGCTGGGCGAAGGTGGCGAGCTGATCGGGCCAGAGCCCGGCGACCGAGTAGGCGCCGCGGACGAACTCCTGCGGGCCGATCGCCGTGCCGTCGCACAGCAGCAGCAGCGCGGTGTGCGGGGCGTCGACGCCCTCCGTGACCTGGGCCGCGTCCGCGCCGGCCGCGTGGGCGCGCACGGTGAAACCCTCGCCGCCGAGCGCCGCGACGGCGACGCCGCGCTGGGTGGCCCCGGCCGGGGTCAGCTCGCCGAGGCCGGTGCCGCCGGCCACGACCGCGTCCGGGCCGGCCTCGGCGCGCACCCCGGCCAGCACGGCGGCGGGGTCGTAGCCGCCGGAGCAGAAGACGAAGACGGCGGCGGGCCGGCGGCCCTCGAGTGCGGCGGCGGTGGCCTCGGCCCCGGCCTTCGCGGAGTCGGCGGCGGTGCTGTGGCCCGCCCCGAACCAGCGCTCACTGGTGCTCGACATGGCCCTGCTATCGGCAACCCGCCGGACGAGATGAGCTAACTGTTTCGCTCCTGCGCGGCCGCGAAGCCTTCGAGGATCCACTGCAGGCCCTCGTCGAACTCGGCGATCCAGGCGTCGGTGTCGCCACGCAGCAGGCCGTGCCGGCCGGCCTCGGCCAGGCGCGGGAACTCGCCGCCGGCGGTGAGCTCGGCGAAGTACGCGTCGGTGGACTGCTGCCACTCCTGCTCGGTGATGGCGTCGCGCTGCCGGGCGGCCAGTTCCTGGTTGGCGAGGGTGGCGAAGCCCCACAGGTACGTGTCGACGACCCGCAGCAGGCGGACCGCCCGGGCCGGGGGCAGGCCCAGCCCGGCGATGGCGGCATGGGACTGCTCGGCGTGGCGGGCGGCGTTCGGGCCGATCGGCGCCCGGGCCCCGAGCACGCCCATCATCCACATGTGCCGCCGGCCGACCTGGAGCTGGCGGTGCAGGACCGCACCCAGCGCCTCGCGCCAGTCCTCCGGCAGCGGCTCGGTCACCAGCATCTCGCCCAGCACGTGGTCGAGCATCAGGTCGATCAGGTCGTCCTTGCGCTTGAAGAACGAGTAGAGCGTCATCGGCCGGGCCTGCAGCTCCGCCGCGATCCGGCGCACCGACACCGCGTCGAGCCCCTCCGCGTCGGCGATGGCCACCGCGGTCGCGACCACCGCCTCGCGGGTCAGCCGCTCCGGCTTGCTCGCCGCCGGGCGGGTCCACAGCGGTCCGCGGGCCTCCGTCATGCGCCCGATTGTATCGGTGTACGAATTGACGATACGGTGTACGAACATTCGATACACCGTACGAAGGAGTGGGCGATGGCGGAGAAGCTGCCCCGGGATCTGCTGGCGCTGGTCGGCGCGATCCTGCTGGGCGTGTTCCTGGTCCAGATGGACTCCACGATGGTCAACATCGCGCTGGAGAGCTTCCGGCGCGACTTCCACGCCGACCTCGGCACCGTGCAGTGGGTCAGCGCGGCCTACCTGCTCGCGATGTCTGCGGTGATCCCGGTGGCCGGCTGGGCGATCGACCGGTTCGGCGCCCGCACGGCCTGGCTCACCTCGCTGGCGCTGTTCACCCTCGGCTCGGTGCTGTGCGGCCTGGCCTGGTCGGCGGGCAGCCTCATCGCCATGCGGGTGGTGCAGGGCCTCGGCGGCGGCATGCTCATGCCGCTGTTCCAGACGATCCTGGTTCGCCGGGCCGGGCGTCAGCAGCTCGGCGCGGTGATGGCCCTGGTCGGCGCCCCGCTGCTGCTCGGGCCGGTGCTCGGCCCGATGCTCGGCGGCGTGCTGGTCGAAGGCCCCGGCTGGCGCTGGATCTTCCTGATCAACCTGCCGATCTGCCTGCTCGCGGCATGGACGGCGGCGCGGGTCATCCCGGTCGAGCGGATCGAGCGGCCGGCCCGCCTCGACGCGCTCGGCCTGGCCCTGCTCTCTCCTGCGCTGGTCGGCATCGTCTGGAGCTTCTCGCGGGCGGGCACCAGCGGCGGGTTCGGCTCATCCGTCACGCTGCTGTCGCTGGCCACCGGGCTCGCGCTGCTGGTGGCGTTCGTCGTGCACGCGCTGCGCACCCGCGAGCCCGTGGTGGACCTGCGACTGTTCCGCGACCGCAACTTCGCCGCGTCGAGCCTGCTGATGTTCCTCGCGATGGTCGCGCTGCTCGGGACGTTGCTGTTGATCCCGCTGTACTACCAACAGGTCCACGGCTTCAGTCCACTGCACGCCGGCCTCCTGCTCGCCCCCAACGGCATCGGCTCGGCCCTCTCGCTGACGCTGGCCGGCAAGCTGACGGAGCGGGTGGGCCTGCGCCCGGTCGCCGTCACCGGCGGCATCCTGCTGCTCGTCGTGGCGCTCGGGCTGACCCGGCTGTCCGCCGATACCAGCCAGTGGGTGCTCGCCCCGCTGGTCCTGCTCGGCGGCGCCGGCTTCGGCGCGATGCTCGTCCCGGCCCAGGCCGGCGTCTACGGCGAGCTGCCGCCCTCGGCGATGCCCCACGCGACCACCGCGGTGCGGGTCTTCCAGCAGGTCGGCGGCTCGTTCGGGGTGGCCATCCTGGCGGTGACCCTGCAGCGCAACGCGGCCGGCGCGCGCTCGGTGGCCGACCTGGGCCACGCCTTCGGCGCGACCGCCTGGTGGGCCGTCGGCGCCGCCGCCCTCGCGCTGCTGCCGGCGCTGCTGCTGCGGACGAAGCCCGCCCGGGAAGCGTCGTCAGGCCTGAACGGCGGCGCGAGCCTGGATCGACTTGACGAACCGCACGTTCCACAGCGCCAGTAGCACCATCACGGCGATGAACAGCACGGTGGAGGCGGTGACGGCGGCCGACGTGGACAGCGCCAGCACCAGCGGGACGCGCACGATCGCGTCGAGCAGCAGGCCGCCGCCCCACACCGCCGACATGATGCGGAAGCTGCGCCGGAACTGCGGCAGGTTGGTCCACTTCCGCTCGAACTCGGCCGCCCTGGCCGGGTCGAGGTGCCGCCCCACCGATGCCGAGCGGATGGCCGAGGCCAGCGACGAGGAGGTGACCGCCCTCGACCACACCATCAGGCAGATCGAGGCGGCCACCCCGGCGGACCGGCCGCACGGCTACGCCCGCTTCGCCACCGAGTTCGGTCGGCGACTACCGCGTGCCCGGGGCCACGAACAGCGAGGCCGGCAGCGCGACCCGCCGGGAGAGCCGGTAGGCCGGCGCCGGGCTGCTGATCACCACCTCCTTGTAGCGCACCGCCGCCCGCCCGGTCAGGAAGAAGCGCCGGGGCGAGTCGTCGGGGCGGGTGAACTGCACGACCGCGTCGCCGCGGCCGAGGGAGACGTGCTGGTGGAGGTACCCGAACCGGAAGGGCTTGGCGCGACGGCCGCGCAGGTGCCGGGCGATGGCCTCCCCGACGTAGGCGCCGGCCGGGATGCCGCTCTGACAGGTGCCGTGGATCATCCCCCACGACTGCCGGATGGCGGCCGAGTCCCCGGCCGCGTACACGTCCGGGTGCGAGACCGAGCGCAGCGTCGCGTCGACCAGCACCCGCCCGTGCCCGTCGACGGCCAGCCCGGCCTCGCGGGCCAGCGCCGGGGACGTGAAGCCAGCGGTCCACAGCACCGCGCCGGCCGGCACGACCTCGCCGCCCGCCAGCGTCACGCCGTCCTCGCGGACCTCGACCACGTCGACGCCGGTCCGCACCCGCACGCCGAGCCGGGCCAGCGCCCCGTCGAGGTAGGCCCGCGCCGGGGCGGACATCGTCGCGCCCGGCACGTCCCGGCCGAGGAGCACGACCGGCCGGCCCGGGTGCCGCTCGGCGATCTCGCTCGCCGCCTCCACGCCGGTCAGCCCGCTCCCGACGACCACGACGCCGCCCGTGCCCGCCACCCGCTCGGCGAGCCGGCCCGCGGCGTCCGGACCGTCCAGCGTGAAGGCGTGCTCGGCGGCCCCCGGCACGGCGCCGGTGTCGGAGACGCTGCCGATGGCGAGGACCGCGATGTCGTACCGCAGCTCGCGCCCGCCGACGACCACGACCTTGCGCTCGGGGTCGAGCCGCTCGGCCCACCCCTGCACGAACTCGATCCCCGTCCCGGCGACCAGGTCGGGGATCCGGTGCTCGGCGAGCGCCTGACCGCTCGCGACCTGGTGCATGCGCAGCCGCTCGGTGAACCGCTCGGACGGGTTCACCAGGGTGACCCGGCCCCCGAACCGGCGGGTGCGCCGCGCGGCGCCGAGGGCCGCCATCAGCCCGGCGTATCCGGCCCCGAGCACGACGATGTCGGTGTTGTCCATGACCGCTCCTTCGCTGGGTGTTCCAGTCCTTCACCGCCAGGACGAAACCCCGCCCCCGGCCGTGAGCCGGGCCGCCGGTGATCGCGGTCACTTCGCCACGCGGTCAGGGGACACACCCACGACATCGCCAAGCGGTTCTACGGCACTGAAGCTCAGCGCATGCCGCGGTAGGCGCCCCGCAGCCGATCCAGGCGCTGGCGCTGCTCGTAGGTCGCGCCCAGGCTGATCAGCAGCACGCCGGTGCCCGTGAACAGCAGCAGCATCATCCACAGCGGCATGCCGATGCGGAACAGCTCGTTCACCGTCGCGATCACCGTGACCGCCGCGCCCACCGCGACCGGCGCCTTCTGCTGCCGGACCGCGCCGACGGCCACGGCGATGACGCCCGCCAGGATCAGCAGGACGCGGCGCAGCTCCGGGGTGTCCGGCTGGGCCACGGCGATGACCAGGCTCGGGGCGAAGCCGGCGACCAGCGCCGGGCCGTACGCGAGCCAGCTGCCCAGCTCGGGCCGGTGGCGGATCTCGATCAGGCCGGTGATCAGGGCGAGCGCGGCGAAGGGCAGGGTGTATGCCTCGGGCAGGGCCACCCGCACCGCGATGAGCAGCAGCCAGATGGCCATCAGCTCGGCGATGCAGGCGGCGATCACGAGCATCGTGCGGTGCCGCGCGCTGCGGCCCTTGCGCGCGGCGGACAGGCCGAGCACGGCGCCGACGGCGGTCAGGGCGGCGGCGGTGTGGGCCGCGGAGCCGAGGGTGAGCAGCACCGCGATGGCGGCGCCGGCGTACCCGGCGGCCTCGATCGTCAGCGCCTCGCGGTTGATGGAGTCGCTCGGGCGCAGGCGAGGCAGCGCGGCGCCCAGCACCAGCAGCGCGGTGGCCACGATGAGCAGCGGGAAGGCGCACTGCTTCAGGCCGAGGCCGGCGGCCAGCCCGGCGGCGACGGCGAGCCCCTCGGCGGTCGAGGCGGCGACGTGCCAGCCGAGCATGCGCGCGGTCGCCGTCCTGCCCCAGATGCCGCCGATGGCGCCGACCACGACCGAGCCGGCCAGCCAGGTCAGGGTCTGGCTCTTGGTGGCCAGGCTGCCCGCGCCGCCCGCCCCGGCGGCGAGCACCGCGATGGCGAACACCAGGCGCCGGGCGCCGATCATGAGGCGGCCGTCGGGGCTGGCCGCGGGCGGCGGCACGGTCAGGGCCAGGCCGAGGCCGGCGATGGTGGCCACGATCAGGGCCAGGGTCGGCTGGACCGGCCACGGGGCGGCGAGCGCGGCCGGGGCGATCAGCAGGGTCAGCGCGACGCCGGGCACGACGATCGCCACGGCCCGGTTGGCCATCGCCTGGCCGCTGCCGCCCAGGCCGACCGCCATCAGGGCGCCCGCGACGGTCAGCAGGAAGGCGCCCAGGACATGGGTGCTGTTTCCGGCGTACTTCCCGAGCTCCCCCAGATCCGCAACGGTCTGCGCGGTGCCGGTCCAGGGCTGCGCGATCCAGTGGTACGGCGCGGCGAGCGCGGCCAGCAGCGCCGGCGCCAGGAAGACCACCACGATCGCGGCCGGCACGCCGGCCGCCGCGGCCACGCCGAAGGCGAAGTTGCGCGGGATGCGGGACTGCTCCCACTGGCCGTTCGGGCGGGCGGCGCGGTCCGGCCGGAAGCCGCGGACCGGCTCGGGCTCGCCCGGGCGGTGGCCGTTGGCCCGCAGCAGCTCGGCGAGCACCCCGAGCAGGGCGGCCGCGGCGGCGTAGACCACGGCGCCGTCGCGCTGGACGAAGATCGCGGCGACGGCGGTCGTGGTGGCCCCAACGGCGACGCCGCCGCTGATGTACGGCAGGTACCCGGGTGCCTGCAGGGCCGCGGCGCCGGCGGCGGCCAGCCCGACGGCGCTGGTGGCCAGGGCGGCGATGAGGATGGTGCTCGCGCGGTCCGGGTGCAGGCCGCCGACCATCGCCGCGGCCGCCCCTGCGAACGCGAACAGCGCGCCGGCCACGCCGACGCCGCCGACCACGGTCACCGGTCCGCCGTCCTCGTCGGTCTCGGAGACCCCGCGGCGCAGGGCGATCGAGCGGGCCAGGGCGGCCACCAAGGCACCGCTGACGCCGAGCGCGGCCAGGGTGCCCGCGGTCGCGCCCGGTCGCACCAGGCTCGCGGCGGCCGCGAAGGCGCCGGCCACGAGGGCCGCGCCCAGCCGGGTATAGGCGCCGCGCCAGCTGCGGGCGAAGCTCGCCCAGACGGCGACGCCGGTGGCCGCCGCCCACCCGATCACCATCGGCGCGGCCCAGCCCAGGCCGAGGCCGACGGGCGCGCCGATGGTGGCCAGCACGACGGCGGTCGAGGCGATGTCGTCGCCGTACGGCTGCGGGAGCGCGATCGCCGCCGCGCCCGCGAGCAGCAGCAGGGCGATCGGCACCTGCCAGCCGAAGTCGGCCAGGCTCCGCGCGGCGGCCGCCCACCCCGCGCCGAGGTCGGCGTGCCAGGCAGGGTCGGCCGCGCGGACCACCCCGATGCCGCCGATCACCGACAGGGCGCCGGCGTAGAGGCCGGTGCCGAAGCCGACCATGGCGGCGCCCGCGACCGGGCCGCGGCGCCACTCGGCCGGCAGCGTCCGGGCAGTGACGGCGACGATGAAGACCAGCAGCGCGAGGGTCACGACCTCGATGCCGGAGGCGGCCAGGGACACGGCCCGGGCGACGGCGCCGATGGCGGCGATCGTCACGGCGGCGGCGGCCGCGTCGGCGCCGCTGAAGGTGATGCCGAAGGTCCGCCGGTCGTCCATCCTCGGCGCGAGCCACAGCATGGCCGCGGCGACCAGCATGAGCAGGCCGATGACCAGGTCGATCGTGGTGGCGCCGGCGGCGACGACGGTGGCGATGCCGACCGCGATCGCGCCGGCGGTGGCCCCGCCCAGCAGCGGCCGGCTGGGCGCGGCGGCCTCGCCCCGGGCGACCTGGGTGAGCGCGGCGACACCGAGGCTCACCGCGAGGGCCAGGTAGCTCAGCACCAGCACGACGGTGGCGCCGCCGGGCAGGCCGCCGAAGGCGATCGCGGCGGCGGAGGCGGCCGCGCCGGGCAGGGCGAAGACCGCGCCGCCGGCCGCCGCGTCGGTGACCCGCCGGGTCGCCGCCAGCCGGTTGCCGCCGGTCGCCGCTTCGGCTGCTGGCCGCGGAAGGCTTCCCGGCGCCGTGGTGCTCCTTGAGGTGCGGTGCGGGCTGGGCAGCATGGCGATCGCGCCGCCGGCGACGGCGATCGCGGTGAGGGTGATCGCGGTGGCGGCGGGGCGGCCCAGGCTGGCCGCGGCCGCGTACGTGCCCAGGATCGCCGCGGCGGTGAGGCAGGCCCAAGCGGTGTGCGCCTCCCGGACCCGCAGGGCGAGCGCACCGGCCGCGATGGCCGCGCTCACCGTCAGGGCCGGGGTGGCCAGCCAGCTCAGGCCGAGCGCGGCGGGCGCGACGAGCAGGGCCAGGGCGGCGCCCACCACGGCGACGTCGGCGCGCAGCGCCTCGGGGGCGATCGAGGGGCTCCAGCCCGGGCGCAGCGGCACCGCGAGCGGGTCGGTGCGGCCGCTGAGCATCAGCACGCCGGCGCCGGTCAGCAGGAGGACCGCGATGACGTACTGCCACCCGTCCGGGCCGACCGCATCGTGCACGCGCGCGGAGTACCGGCTCAGATCGGCATTCCAGACCGGAAAGCCGGCACGGATCGGGGCGGCGATCCCGGGCAACGCCCGCACCAGCACCAGCAGCGCGGCCCCGGCGGCCGACACCGACACGGCGTAGCGGGGCCCGCGCCGGGCGTCGGCCGGCAGGAACGGCACCCCGGCCGCGGCGACCGTCACCGCCAGGGCGAGGAACAGCGGCGTCGAGCCGGGCAGCCACACGGCGCCGACCCGCGCGATGGCGACGACCACCGCGCCGGTGGCGACGCCGGCGGCGATGTCGGGCAGCGCGCCGCGCCGCCAGGCCAGCGCCCCGCCGACGCCGAGCGCGGCGGCCGCGAGCATCGCCACGGCCGCCTGCAGCGTCGCCATGCGCTCGTCGGTCTGGGCCAGCCCGACGGAGGCGCCGAGCAGCGAGAGGGCGGCGGCGACGGCGAACAGGCCCCAGGCGAGGCGGGCCATCAACCCGTCGGCGATGCGGTTCGTGCGGCCGGTGTGGGCCGGCTCGTCCTCGGCGGCGGCGTTCTCCTCGTGGGCCGCGACCCGCCGGCCGATCGACCGCTTGAGCCCGATGGCGAAGGCGAGGTCGATCAGCGCCACCCCGGACAGGGCGATCGACCAGCCGGTCGGGCCGTGGATGGCGTCCAGGGCGAGCAGCGGCAGGACCGGCTGCAGCGCGAGCAGGGTGGCGTAGCGGGACGCGATGAGGTGGCTCTGCATGCTGTACACGGCGGCGATGCCCGCCGTGGCCAGGCACACGATGCCCAGGTAGGTGCTGAACTGCGGCCGGTCGGCGCCGAGCAGCTTCTCGGAGCGCACCACGTAGCCGTCGAGCAGCACGAGCAGCAGGGCGACGGACGCGACGGTCTCGGCGGTGGCGCTCAGCCCTCGCCGGACGAGCACCAGGGGCAGGGCGAGCGCGATCGCGGTGATGGCGGCCAGGGACACGACCCGGCCGAGGGTGCCGACCGTGCCGAACGCGTCGAGGGTGAGCACGATCGCCGCGCCGGCCAGCAGGAGACCACCCAGGGCCAGCACGGAGGCCTGCATGCTGCTCTGGGTCGCCTCGGGCTGGTCGGCGCCGGGCGGCGCGCCGCCGTCGCGGGGCGGCCGGCGCATCTGCGGCAGCCGGGCCGGGCCGGGCCGCGCGCCGGGGCGCCCGCCCGGCCGCTCGGGGGCGAGCACCGGGCGCGACGAGCCGACCTCCGGCACATCCGGGGCGTGGCCGCTCTCGATCGGTTGGGGCGCCCTCGGGGAGTACCGATGCGGCTCCGTCTGTGGCTCTTGGCTCGTCGACGCGATGGCCGCGGGCGGCGGCGTCTCCTTGGACCGGCCCCGCAGCGGCCGCTTGGGCTTGGCGCCCTGCTCGGCCTCCAGCGACGCCCGGACCTTGCGCCGCAGGTTGTCGCGCTGGGCGGTGGTATGCGCGAGCTGCTTGCGCAGTGCCAGGGTCTCGTCGGTGAGGTTGCGCTTCTTCTGCTCCAGGGCCGCGGCCGTGCGCTGGAACAGGGCGAGCGCCGCCGCGTCCGGATCGTGCGGCCGGCCGCAGTTTTGACAGCCCGTTGCCTCGGTGGCCGGCCCCCCGCACGCCGGGCACGGATAGGTCTCCACGCCACTCCTCCCCCGGAGCTTTCGGCCGGGACACCACGGTGGGTACCCCGGCCGTTCACGCCTTACTGGGAAGAATGCCTTGTTTCGGCGGTCGATGAAAGCGAACCGCCCCTTCGGGCGTTTCCGCTATGAAATGACAGCGGACCCTACGAGACGACCGGACGCCCCATGCCCCGGTACTCCCAGCCGCCGGCCACCCACACGGCCTGGTCGAGGCAGTTCCGGCCATCGATGACCTTCTTGGCGGCGACCAGCGGCGCGAGGGCCGCCGGGTCGGCGTTGCGGAACTCTTCCCACTCGGTGAGGACGCAAACCAGGTCGGCGCCGGCGACGGCGTCGGTGAGGGTCTTGGCGTAGGAGACGTCCGGCACGTCGTTGCGGGCGCTGTCCATGCCCTCCGGGTCGTACACGGTGACCTCGGCGCCCGAGCGGGCGAGCTTGCGCACGACCGAGAGGGCCGGCGAGTCGCGCACGTCGTCGGAGTTGGGCTTGAAGGTGGCGCCCAGCACGGTGATCCGGGTGCCGCCCAGGTCCGGGCCGGCCGGGCCGTAGCCGCGGCCGAGCAGCTCGGCCGAGAGCTGAACGATCTTCTGCCGGCGGCGCTGGTTGATCAGGTCCACCTCGTGCAGGAAGCGCAGCGCCTCGCCGACGCCGAGCTCCTGGGCGCGGGCCTGGAACGCGCGGATGTCCTTGGGCAGGCAGCCGCCGCCGAAGCCGACGCCGGCGCGCAGGAACTTGTTGCCGATGCGGGCGTCGTAGCCGATGGAGCGGGCCAGCTGGGTCACGTCGGCGCCGGCCGCCTCGCAGACCTCGGCCATGGCGTTGATGAAGGAGATCTTGGTGGCCAGGAACGCGTTGGCGGCGACCTTCACCAGCTCCGCGGTGGCGAAGTCGGTGACCACGACCGGGACCTCGCGATCCTCGGTGAGCGCGAGGTCGAACACGCCCTTGTGGGCGGCGTAGAGCATGCCCATCGCCCACTCCGACTTGACGCCGAAGATGACGCGGTTGGGCCGCAGCACGTCCTCGACGGCCACGCCCTCCTGCAGGAACTCGGGGCTCCAGGCCACCTCGACGCCGAGGTCGGCGGAGGCGTGCCGCTCGACGAGGCCCTCGATCCACTCGGTGGTGCCGACCGGGACGGTCGACTTGCCGACAAAGAGCGCCTTGCGGGTCAGGTGCGGGGCCAGGTTGACCACGGCGCTCTCGACGTGCGAGAGATCGGCGGCCATGCCGTCCGGGCGCTGCGGGGTGCCGACGCAGATGAAGTGGATGTCGCCGAACTCCCCGACCTCCTCGTAGGACGTCGTGAAACGCAGCCGTCCGGCCGAGAGGTTCTTACGCAGCAGCTCGTCGAGGCCCGGCTCGTGGAAGGGCACGTCGCCGCCGGACAGCTTCGCGATCTTCGCCTCGTCGATGTCGAAGCCCAGCACCTCGTAGCCGAGTTCCGCGAAGCAGATCGCGTAGGTCGCGCCAAGGTAGCCGGTGCCCAGGAAGGTCAGCCGAGGCCGGGCGGCGCCAGACGGCGGGGCTACGACGGGTGGGGTGCTCGGGTACGCGATGGTCACGCCTTGTCTCCGCTCGATCGGGATTCCGCGCCGGCAACCCTTCCTGGTGGGTTGGGCCGACGTCGCCAGGGCGAGGATAGACCCTTGGCCGTCCCCGCGCCTCTGGCCGTTTCGTTACTCGTCGGTATGCTCACATCGGACGCGCCACTGAACGACAGTTCAGGGGCCATGGGTCGAAGGGGAAGAGCGTGTTCGAGGTCTATCAATTGCCGGAAGAGCACGTGGCGGTGCGCGAGGCCGTGCGCGCGGTCTGTGATGGCAAGGTGGCGCCGAACGCCGCGGCCGCGGATGAAACGGGCGAGTTCCCGCAGGCCTCGTACGACGCGCTGCGGGCGTCGGACTTCCACGCCCCGCACATCCCCGCCGAGTACGGCGGGGCCGGCGCGGACGCCCTGGCCACGGCCATCGTCATCGAAGAAGTTGCACGCGCCTGCGCCTCCTCGTCGCTCATCCCGGCGGTCAACAAGCTCGGCACCATGCCACTGCTACTGTCCGCGTCCGAGGATCTCAAGCGCCGCTACCTCGCGCCGGTCGCCCGCGGGGAGGCGATGTTCTCGTACTGCCTGTCCGAACCGGACGCCGGCAGCGACGCCGCCGGCATGAAGACCCGCGCCCACCTCGACGGCGACACCTGGGTCCTCGACGGCGTCAAGCGCTGGATCACCAACGCGGGCGTCAGCAATTACTACACTGTGTTTGCTGTCACAGATCCGTCCGCCCGCTCCCGCGGCATCTCGGCGTTCGTGGTGGAGAAGTCCGACCCGGGGGTGAGCTTCGGGGCGCCGGAGAAGAAGCTCGGCATCAAGGGAAGCCCGACCCGCGAGGTGTACCTCGACAACGTCCGCATCCCCGCGGACCGCATCATCGGCGAGCCGGGCACCGGCTTCGCCACCGCGATGCGGACGCTGGACCACACCCGGGTCACCATCGCCGCCCAGGCGCTGGGCATCGCGCAGGGGGCGCTCGACTTCGCGCTGGGCTACGTGCAGGAGCGCAAGCAGTTCGGCAAGGCCATCGCCGACTTCCAGGGCATCCAGTTCATGCTGGCCGACATGGGCATGAAGCTGGAGGCCGCCCGCCAGCTCACCTACGCGGCCGCGGCCAAGTCGGAGCGCGGCGACGCCGACCTGACCTACTTCGGCGCCGCCGCCAAGTGCTTCGCCTCCGACGTCGCCATGTCGGTCACCACCGACGCCGTGCAACTCCTGGGCGGCTACGGCTACACCAAGGACTTCCCCTTGGAACGCATGATGCGCGACGCCAAGATCACCCAGATCTACGAGGGCACGAATCAAGTGCAACGCATCGTGATGGCAAGGCAGCTGCTCAAGGGCTGAACCGGGGCCGCCCGCCCAGCGCAGCGGAAGGCGTAGTGGCCGGCGCCGGACTCGCCCAGGATGCGTCGGTCGGCACTCGTCGGCGACGGCTTCAGCTGGGGGCGACGAGGTCGGGGTGGGCGGCGATGAAGGCGGGAACCTGTTCGGTGCGGACGGCGTCGAGGAGGTCGAGGGTGGTCTGGTCGAGGGCCTCGGCGTTGCGGTTGCCGGGGTCGTTGTTGAAGGTGCCGTTGTTGGTCTTGATGCTGAGCAGGTCGTCGCCGCCGATGCCGCGCATGGCGTAGGCCCAGTCGGCCAGGTCGATGCCGCCGCTGTCGATGGTCATGGCCTTGCCGACGACCTGGAGGACCTGGTTGAGCTGGACCGGGTTGGTCAGCACGTCGCGGCTGAGCATCCTCTTGAACAGCGCCTTGAGGAACTGCTGCTGATGGCGTTGCCGGTCGTAGTCGCTGTTGGGCAGCAGCTCCCGCTGCCGGACGTAGTCGAGCGCCTGCCACGGCTCGAGGTGCTGGTAGCCGACGTGGTAAACGACCGGGGTGACGCCGGGGATCGGGGAGAGGCCCTGGCCGCCGTCGGCGCGGGTGTACTGCCGGTACGGGACCTTGACCTCGCCCTTGGCGTCGAAGCCGACGTGCACCGAGGTGGTTTCCTCGTCGACGTACATGTCGATGCCGCCGAGGACCGCGACGACCTGCTGGAAACCGGTGAAGTCGACGATGGCGGCGCCGTCGAAGGTGACGCCCCACAACGACTTGATGGTCAAGGCGAGCAGCTCGACGGCGTGGGCGCGCTGGTTGGCGCCGGTGAGGCCGGCGCCGCCCGCCGCGTAGGCTCCGTTGATCTTGTCGTGGCCGCCCTCGAAGCGTTTGGCTCCGTTGTTGTACGGCGGGATCTTCACCCAGGTGTCGCGGGGGATGGAGATGAGGAACGCGGCGTTGTGGTCGGCCGGGATGTGCAGGATGAGGATCGAGTCGGCGCGGACGGGCTCGGCGGGGTCCTGGCCCGGCCGGGCGTCGATGCCGATGAGCAGGATGTTCTTGGCGCCGGTGATGTCGACGTGCCCGCGCTGCTGGGCCCGTGTGCCGGTGTCGCCGAGCAGGTTCTCCTGGGCGACGCTGTGCGTGGCGTAGGAGAAGAGGACCTCCTTGCCGACGAGCGCGACGCCGGCCATCAGGGTGAGCACCGTGCCGACCACGATGCACAGCTTCGCCCAGACGGGGGCCCGGTGGCGCGGCGCGGCCGGCGGGCGGTCGCCGTCGGGTTCGGGCCGGCTTGCGGGGACCGCCCCGCCGTCGGTGCTCGCCGGGGCGCCGGGGTCGTCGGGCAGGTCTGGCGTGCTCACGTGCCGGCTCCAGGGGAACGCGCGGGTGGGGGCTTCACTGTAGCTAGATCAACAAAAAGGGGGCCGCGACAGCCCGTTGGCCGTCCGCGGTCATGCCGGCGCCGGGGCGGGGTCGTGGCGGCGGGTCGGACGGCACCGAAGAGACCGATCGCGATGAGGAGCGTGCGGCGGGCGGCTGACCGGCGGGGCTGGCCAGGACGGCGAGGAGGGCGGCGGCGAGCAGCCCGCCGGTGAGCGCGATGTCCGACCAGCGGTGTGGGCGCGCCGCACCCGCCGATTGTGGCAGAGCGAACCGCCGCGGGCACGGTAACCGCGGATGTCCGGCGGCGAGTCGGTCATACGCCACGCCGGGAGTCCCGGAGACTCTCGGCATGACATCACCGCAACTGGGCCGGCCCGGGGTCGTCTCGGCGTCGACCTGGGCGCTCGTCGGGGGCGCCGCGCTCATCGCGGCGGGCATGGCGATGGAGACGAACGAGTACTTCGTCAGCGTCAAGGTGTACGAGGACTCCGTCGCGGACGGGACCGTGGCCTCGGGGTCGGTCGAGGGGCTGGTCTCGCTCTTCGCGCTGGCCGAGGCGGCCCTCGTGTTCGGGATGGCCGGGGCGCTGGCCACCCTGGCGGTGCGGACCGGGCGCGGGTTGCCGGGTGTGCGCACCGCCGCGTCGGTCGTCGCGGTGCTGGCGATGCTCTGCCCTTCGGCGTCGCTCAGCGGCCGGGTGCGGGACAGCGTGGGCGCGGCCGGCGTCGTGCAGCGGGGCGTCGAGGCGAGCCTTCCGCAGTGGTACATCCCGGTGCACATCGGCATCGAGGCCGCCGCGCTGCTGTGCCTGATCGCCGGGCTGGCCCTGCTGGCGACCCCGGCGGCGCGCCGCTACTTCAAGGCCGCCCCGGTCAGGACCGCGTAACGCCTGCGGAAGACCTGAGCCGGGGCGCAGCGGGTACCCCTCGAACAGTCGCGCCCCGCGATGTGCCGCAACCTCGCCCACGAATCGGACGTTATCGGGGAAAAAGGCCTTCGAGCGTTCAGACAGGGGCGGTACAGCATGACGACCCAGCGCGGCGATCGGCTCCTCCGGTGGACGACACGGGCCCTGGCCCCCGTCGCGGCACTGTGTCCCACGCTGGCCGCCGGCCCCGCGGCGGCCGCTCCGGCGGACGGCATCCAGGCAGGCGCGGGCTCGGACGTAGTGGTCACGGGCGCCGCGTCGGCGACGTTACTCCTGCTCCTGGCGGGCGCAGTGCTGATCGGCGCGCGGGGCTTCTTCCGCCAGCGGCGTTCCCGCTCGGTCGGCTCGACGCGCGGCTGAGCCCGGGCGCGGGCCGGGACACACGCCCGCCGTCGGCTCGACGCGCGGCTGAGCCCGGGCGCCGGTCGGGACACGCCCGCCCCCGGATCGGGCGTGGCGGGGCAACCGGTGATTCGGGCAGAATTCCGGCATGACGGCTCACCGCGGCCCCGCGATCGACACGAGCACCCCGCATCCCGCCCGGCGGTACAACTACTGGCTCGGCGGCAAGGACAACTTCGCCGCGGATCGGGAGTCCGGGGACAAGATCGCGTCGGTGTACCCGCCCATTCGCATCGCCGCCATCGCCAACCGGCGGTTCCTCGAGCGGGCGGTGGCGTTCCTGGCCGGGGAGGGCGTCTCGCAGTTCCTCGACATCGGCACCGGCATCCCCGTCTCGCCCAACACGCACGAGATCGCGCAGGCGATCGTGCCCGGCGCCCGGGTCGTGTACGTCGACAACGACCCCATCGTGCTCGGCCACGCCCGGGCGCTGCTCACCAGCGGGCCCGGCGGCCGGACCGCGTACATCGACGCCGACATGCGCGATCCGGCCCGGCTGCTCGCCGACGGCGCCCTGCGGGACGTGCTCGATCTCGGCCGGCCCGTCGCGATCCTGCTCGTCTCCGTGCTGCACTTCGCGCCCGACGCGGCCGCGATCGTCGGGCCGCTGCTCGATGCCGTGCCCGAGGGCAGCTACATCGCGCTCACGCACCTCTCCAAGGACCTGCTCAGCCCCGAGGTGGCGGCGCAGACCGACGCCGTCAACCAGCGCTCCGGGGTCGACATGTGGTTCCGCGGCCGGGACGAGATCGAGGGGCTCGTCCGGGGGCTGGATCCCGTGCCGCCGGGCATCGTGCCGGTGGCCGAGTGGCGGCCGGACGACGATCCCGCCGAGCGGCCGACGGCCGAGCAGGCGTCGCTCTTCGCGGTGATAGCGCGCAAATAGGGCAAGCGCCGTGCAGGGGCCGACCCCACGCAGCGGCCCGTCGTCGCGGCGCAGCAAGCCGGCGACGACGCAGCCGGGACCGCGGCGAGCGGGAAGCTCGCCGCGTTGCCGACCAGCACCACCAGGTAGGTACGGCTATTCGCCGGTCGCCGGCTCGACGAGGGAGGCGGAGAGGGCGGCGTCCTTCTCGGCCACCATGGCGCGCAGCGACTCCTGGAAGTCGCGGACCTTGGCCAGCAGCTCGGGGTCGGCGGAGGCCAGGATGCGCACGGCGAGCAGGCCGGCGTTGCGCGCCCCGGCGATCGACACGGTGGCCACCGGGATGCCGGCCGGCATCTGCACGATCGACATGAGCGAGTCGAGGCCGTCGAGGTACTTCAGCGGCACCGGCACGCCGATCACCGGCAGCGGGGTGGCCGAGGCGACCATGCCGGGCAGGTGCGCGGCCCCGCCGGCCCCGGCGATGATGACCTTCAGCCCCCGGGCCACGGCCTCGCCCGCGTAGTCGAGCATCAGGTGCGGGGTGCGGTGCGCCGAGACGACCCGGACCTCGTAGCCGACGCCGAACTCGTCCAGCGCCTCGGCGGCCAGCCGCATGACGGGCCAGTCGGAGTCGCTGCCCATGATGATGCCGACGTCCACCCGGTTCGGCTCGCCGATCAATGCTGGTACCCCTCTTCGAGAATCCGGGCCGCGCGGCGGGCGCGCCGGCGGCAGTCGTCCATGTCGTCGCCCAGCACCGTGACGTGACCGATCTTGCGGCCCGGGCGGACCTGCTTGCCGTACAGGTGGACCTTGGCCCCCGGCTCCTCGGCGAACAGGTGGTGCAGCCGCTCGTCGATCGACATCCCGCCGGGCTCGCCGCCCAGCACGTTGGCCATCACGACGGCGGGCGCGGTGAGCCGGGTGTCGCCCATCGGGTAGTCCAGCACGGCCCGCAGGTGCTGCTCGAACTGCGAGGTCCGGGCCCCCTCGATGGTCCAGTGCGCCGAGTTGTGCGGGCGCATCGCGAGCTCGTTGATGAGCAGCCGCCCGTCGGTCGTCTCGAACAGCTCGACCGCCAGCACGCCGACCACGCCGAGCCCGGTGGCGATGTCGATGGCCAGCCGCTGGGCCCGCACCGCGAGGTCCTCGTCCAGTCCGGGGGCCGGCGCCAGTACCTCCACGCAGATCCCCTGCTCCTGGACGGTCTCGACGATGGGGTACGCCGCGACCTGCCCCAGCGGCGAGCGCGCCACGACGGCGGCCAGCTCGCGGCGCAGCGGCACCAGCTCCTCGGCCACGATCTCGACGCCGTCGGGGATGTCGGCCGGCGAGTGGGCCACGAACACGCCCCGCCCGTCGTACCCGCCGGTCGCCGTCTTCACGATGATCGGCCACCCGGCCTCGTCCCCGAACGCCTTGGCGTCCCCGGCCGTCCAGCGCGGCATCGGGAACCCCTGGGCGCCGAGGTGCTCGCGCATGAGCCGCTTGTTCTGGGCGTACTGCAGGGCGTCCGCCCCCGGCAGCAGCATGTGCCCCTCGGCCACGAGCGCCCGGATGAGCTCGCCGGGCACGTGCTCGTGGTCGAACGTGACCACGTCGCAGCCCTTGGCGAACTCCCGCAGCGCGGCCAGGTCGTCGTGCCGGCCGATCTGCACGTCGGCGGCGACCAGCGCGGCGCCGTCCTCGGGCGACTCGGCGAGCACGCGCAGCGACTGGCCGAGGGCGATGGCGGCCTGGTGGGTCATCCGGGCCAGCTGCCCGCCGCCCACCATGCCGACGACGGGAAGTCCGGTTCGGGTGTCCATAGGGTGGCCAGCCTAGCGTTTTCGCTCCTCACACCCGGAACCGGCCGAGCCCGGACAGCGGGGCATTTGCCTACAGATGCGAAAAGTCGGGCACTCCGTGCCGCGACTTTTCCGACATTTCCCCTGCCGGGGTATAAGTCCGACATGTCGTGGCGCGGAGCGCCCGACATGTCGTTTTTCACAACCCGTGGGCGATCGAACCGGGCGCGGCGGGTTCGGGCATGTCCGACTTGCCCGACGTACCGCTGCGCCCGGTCTTGAACGTCACACCGCCGGGCCGCGCCTGCGCAGCTCGTCGACGGACTCCATGGCCTCGCGCAGCTCGCTCAGCCAGGCGTCGGCGTGCTGGCCGACCAGGGCCACGCACCAGGCCAGGGCCTCCGAGCGGGACCGGGCCACGCCGGAGTCGACCAGTGTGTCGAGGACCTGGCGCTCCGGCTGGCGCAGCCGGGTCATCACCGGCGCCGAGTGGGTGGTGAACAGCTCGCGGGCCTCCCCGACCCGCACGCCCCACGCGACCTTGCGCCGGTAGCGGCGCTCCAGCTGCTGCGCGATGCCGATGCGCTGGTCCCGCGTGGTCTCCCGGAAGCCGGCGACCCGGCCCTGGGCGGCCGCGGCGCGATCGGCCTCGCTCGCGTCCTCGGCCAGGGCCGGCTCGCTCAGGCGGCCCACGATCAGGATCTCGTCCCGGTCGATGGTCACCTCGGCCGGGCCCTGGAACCAGCCCTCCGGCAGCGCGCCGGCGATCCAGGCGGTGGCGTCGTCGGCCGGCGGCGGCTCGCTGCGGGGCCCGCCGCCGCGGCCCCAGGGCACATCTCCTCGTCGCATCATCTCTTACCCCTTTGCTTGTGCAACGTTAATTACACGATTACACCGTTGCACGGAGACGCCAAGGGTCCGCAGTTCGCTCAGCGAGAACACGATCAGGCGAGCTTGGCGACCAGGTCCTCCAGCGCCGTGACGGGGGCGTCGCAGACGAAGCCGCGGCAGACGTACGCCGTGGGGAGCCCGTCGCGCAGCGGCCGGGACGCGAGCAGCGGCACGCCCTCGCGGTCCGGCTCGCCGGCGACCACGACGGCGCCCGGCGGGGCGTGCCACCAGGCGGCCGCCACCAGCGGGTCGTCGGGGTCGGCGGTGGCGATGGCAATCTCGTACGGGCCGGAGACGAGCGCCTCGCCGGTGGCGCAGGCGTAACCGGTGAACCGCCCGTGGGTCGAGGCCACCGCCGCGATGGTGGACAGGGCCTGCTCGGCCGCCTCGCGGTACGACGGGTCCGCCGTCAGCGCCGAGTAGGCGACGAGCGCCGCGACGACCGCCGACAGGCCCGAAGGGGTGGCGTTGTCGGTGACGTCGGCCGGGCGGGCGACGAGTGCCTCGGCGTCGTCGGCGGTGTCGAAGAAGCCCCCGTTGCCGGGGTCGCGGAAGCGCTCCAGCGCCACGTCCAGCAGCCGCCGGGCCAGGTCGAGCCAGCGCCCGTCGCCGGTGGCCTGGTGCACCGCGCAGAACGCCTCGGCGACGGCGCCGTAGTCCTCCAGGACCCCGGCCGGCTCGCCGGCGACGCCGTCGCGCGAGACCCGGCGCAGCCGCCCGTCGACCAGGTGCACGCCGGCCAGGTACTCGGCGGTGCGCACCGCGAGCGCGACCGCCTCAGCGTCGCCGTACGCGCGGCCGAACTCGACCAGCGCCGTGATCGCCAGCCCGTTCCAGGCTGCCACCACCTTGTCGTCCCGCGCCGGCTGCGGCCGCGCGGCGCGGGCCCGCAGCAGCTTGCCCTGGACGTCGGCCCAGCGCTCGGCGTTCATCGGGTCCTCGGGCAACTGCAGGACGGAGCTGCCGTGCTCGAAGGTGCCCTGCGGCGTCACCTTGAGCAGGTACCGCGCCCAGGCCCCGTCGATCTCGCCGAGCACCTCGTCGAGCTGCTCCGGCGTCCACACGTAGGTGAGGCCCTCCTCGCCGTCGGCGTCGGCGTCCAGCGCGGAGACGAACCCGTGCCCGTCGTGCAGGTCGCGGGCCAGGAAGGCGGCGGTCTCGTGGGCCACCCGCCGCCCGGTCCCGCTGCCGGCGACGCGGTCGAGGTGGGTGTACACGCGAAGGAGCAGGGCGTTGTCGTACAGCATCTTCTCGAAGTGCGGCACGGTCCAGGTGCCGTCGACGGCGTACCGCGCGAAGCCCCCCGCCAGCTGGTCGTACATGCCGCCGCGGGCCATCCGCTCGCACGTGTGCCGGACCGCGTCGAGCACCTCGTCGTCACGCGTGCGCTGGTAGTGCCGCAGCAGGAAGAGCAGCGCCATGTGCGGCGGGAACTTGGGCGCCCCGCCGAAGCCGCCGTGCTCGGCGTCGTAGGACTGCAGGAGGGTGGCGGCGGCTTCGTGCAGTACCGAATCGGTCAGGGCCTTGGCGGCGGGGCGCTCCGCCACCTGGCGCACGGCCTCGACCACCGCGGCGCCCTGCTTGACGACCGCCTCGCGCTGGTCGCGCCACGCGTCGGACACGGCCTGGACCAGCCGCTGGAAGGCATCCCGGGGAAAGTACGTCCCGCAGTAGAACGGCTGCCCGTCGGGCGTGGCGAACACGGTCATCGGCCACCCGCCCTGCCCGGTCATGACCTGCGTCGCGGTCATGTAGACCGCGTCGACGTCGGGCCGCTCCTCCCGATCCACCTTGACCGGCACGGTGAGCTCGTTGACCAGCGCCGCGACGCCCTCGTGCTCGAACGACTCGTGTGCCATGACATGACACCAGTGACAAGCCGCGTACCCGACGGAGATGAGCACGGGCACGTCCCGCCGCCGCGCCTCCTCGAACGCCTCGGGCGACCACTGCCACCAGTCGACCGGATTGTCCTTGTGCTGCAGCAGGTAGGGCGAGGTCGCACTGGCGAGACGATTGGCCATGCCCCAACCCTCTCACGGCCACCCTGGACACCCAGCCCGTTGCCGTCGGCTGCCGTGCCGATGCGCCGCGGTTCCCTCAGTCCAGGTAGTCAGCGGGTGCGGTGTTGAACACCCAGGCGAGCGGCATCGTGGCGCGCACGCGGTAGCCGTCATGGGCGAGCCGGTACATCGTGACCGTCTGGCTCGCGTCTTGGTCCACGGTCCAGTACTGCGCGATGCCGGCACCGGCATACTCGACGCGCTTGGTCACGGTGTCGGCCGCTTTGGAGCCCGCTGAGATGATCTCCACAACGAGCAGCACACCATCGACCGGCAACCACACCGCGCGAGGTTGCGTCGGCACCTTGCCCCAGACGACGAGGTCGGAGATCCGTCCACCCACGCCGTCGTCCGAACCCGGGATGCGAAGGCCGACGGCCTGGGTTATCCGTTCGAGCGGCCAGCCGGCCATGATGAGCCATCCCGCGAGGCAAGTCGCGATGACGGCGTGCTCGTAGGTGGGCGGCGGCATGACCGTCAGGACCCCCTCAGGGCTGACCTCGTAGCGATGACCATGTGGGTCGGCGGCACTCATCGCGGTGAGATCATCGAGCGTCACGATTGCCGGCATATGACGGCCAACGAACTCCGCGCTCATGGCGACCATCTATCCGCGCGGGCGCTCCCTGGCCGCCGCTGCCTGGGCGAACCTCGGCTTATTAGGGCCACATGGCGACAATATCCAGGCCTGGGCATCAATCACAACCCGCGCCAACTACTTGGTTGCCATATTTACCGGCACCGGCACCGGCGACAAGGGGGGCCGTCCCGCCGGCGCACCTCCTCGAACGCGTGCGCGGGCCCCCGACTCCGGCCGCCTCAGGCCGCGCCGGACTACGCTGCCCGGACGGGCGACCAACTGCCCTGTGCGAACTGGCGCTGCAGGTCGGCCAGGGACCAGGGGCCGTTTGGCACGGCGGCTGCCCGCAGGCGCTCGGTCACGGCGTGACGGAACGCGGCGGGGGTAGCGTAGGGCGAGGTCACGGCAGGGGGGTTCGGCTACGCCGACTGGTGGGCCTCGGCGAGCCAAGTCGCGCGTTCCGGCGCGGCGGTGAGCTCGAGCAGCCAGCCCAGTAGCTCCTCGCCCGCCCCACGGGGAAGGCCGAACCGAGCGGCGCTCGGCGCAATCCGGCGGGCCAAGGCGGCCGGAGTGTCCAGTCCGCGGCGCAGCGCGTCCGCGATGCATTCGCCGACGGCGCCCGGGTCCTCGAGGTCGCGCAGCAGGTCGGCGGCGGTCCGCGAGGGACTACTGACGAGGAGGCCGCCCTGGCGGCGCACCTCGTCGTGAGCAAGCCGAAGGCGATGCAGGCGCACGTCCTGGCGGCGGGACTGACGGCGACCCGGCAGGGCGAACTCGTGAGTGTCCGCCGGAAGGTGGCCGATGCGGTACAGCGCCGCCGCCGACCGATGGGTCACCACGCCCCGATCCGGCGTCCGCTCCCAGGCCGGGGTCCCGGGGGCGAGCTGCAGCCAAGCGGCGCGGACGGCCAGATCATCGACGACCGGGCTGCCGCGGAAGCGGTACACCCCGTGCGCCACATGCTCCGTCCTGCCGTCCCGGGCCAGGCGCGAGACCGTCGTCCACGCCAGGCCGGCGCCATCCGCCTGGCGGAGGTGAACAGGCCCCACTGCTCCTCGGCGAGGGCGAGCAGCTCAGGCAGGCCGGACGATCTCGGCATGCTGCATTCTATAGCGGTACCGCGGGGATCCGCAGCAACGCAGAGAGTAGCCATAGGGCCAACACTAGCATTCACCTGGCGCTTTGAGGACCAGCATGTCCAGGTGGTCGATGACCGGCTCGGTCGGGTCGGCGGCGCGGAGGCGGGACAGGCCCGTTGCGTACTCCTCGTCGTTCAGCAGGAGCAGCGGGGTGTGGGCGGCCCGGTCGAAGGTCGCCAGGACCTCGGCCAGGGTCTCGGCCGTGCGCTGGGCAACGGGCTCCAGGGCGATCTCGGTGCAGCCCGCGCCGGCGAATGCGGAGACCACGGCCTCGACCGACGGGAACCTGGCGTCGAGGATGCGGGCGGCCTCGCGGAAGTGGCGGAAGAGGCTCACGCCCTCGGTCCGGCCGGCGAAGGCCGAGCGGATCAGGACCAGGCCGCCCGGGCGCAGGACGCGGCGGATCTCGGTGACGGCGGCGGGCAGGTCCGGGATGTGGTGCACGACGGTGGAGAGCCAGACGGCGTCCACCGCGGCGTCGTCGAGGGGGATGTTCGCGGCGTCGCCCTCGAGGGTCGGGTGTGCGGCGGCGGCGCGCATCGCCGCGGAGGGCTCGACGGCGAGCACGTCGATGCCGTACCAGCGGCGGAAGGAGGCCGCCCAATGGCCGGTGCCGGAGCCCAGGTCCAGCAGGCGGGTCGCGGGAGTTGGGCGCAGGTGGTGGGCGACCCGCTCGCGCCAGGCGGCCAGCGCGTCGTCGTCGAGGTGCCGCCCGGCCACGAACGCGGCGGCGGCCTGCTGGTCGTACTCGATCATCGCCATCAGTAGGGCTCCATGGGTGGGGCGGTCAGGGCCGCCGCCTCGGCGTCGGCGGCCTCCTTGAGTTCGCCCGCGGCAACATAGGCGAGCGTCTGTCCGTAGCCTACGGACGAGATGAGGCCGGCCTGCTCGATGCGGCGAATGTCACGGATCGCCTGATCCCGGGAGAGGCCCCCTTCCTCCTGGTAGGTCTCCCGGCGAAGCTGGCCGCTGGCCGCCGCGTACAGCGCCACCACGGTGCGGCCGGAGAGACTGTGCCGCTGCGCCAAGGCCTCGGCGGCGGCCCAGACCGCGGCGCCGAGCTTGAGCCTGCGGTCCACCAGCTGGGCCTGCAGGTGATGGGCACGCAGGCAGAACCGGACCCAGTCATGGGCACTTCGCGCCGGTTGATACGAACCCTGTTGGGTCTCGCGCAGCGCTCGGTAGTACTCGTACGTGTTCAGCTCGAACCCGAGCCACTCCTCGATGGAGCAGAACTCGGGGTAGGTCCGGCCCGAGCGGGCGATCACCAGGGTCTGCAGGCAGCGAGCCATGCGGCCGTTGCCGTCCCGCCACGGGTGGATGGCCACCAGGTTGAGGTGGGCCGTCGCGGCGCGCACCAGGGCGGGCGCCTCCAGGTCACCCCCCTCCAGCCAGGCGACCAGCTCCCGCATCAGCCCGGGCACCTCCTCGGCCGGCGGGCCCACGTAGACCGGCTGCAGCGGGTCCGCGCCGGTGACCACGATGCCACCGCTGCGATATCGGCCGGGCGATTTGCGCTTCCAGTGCCGCAGCATCATGAAATGCAGCGCGGACAGGACCATCTCGCTGTGGGCGAAGAAGTCCATGTCCGGGGTCTGCAGCACCCAGGTCAGCGCGTCGCGGTAGCCGGTGACCGCCTCGCGTGACTCCTCCGGGACCGTCGCCGGGACCGCGGCCCCCGTCACGATCGCCGCGGCGGTGTCGAGGTTCACCGTGTAGCCCTCGATGCTGTTGGAGCCGCGGATGGCGCCGGCCACGAAGCGCTTGCGGACCTCCCCCACCCATTCGCGTACGGCCGTGCCGCCGGTGGCGCGCTTGAAGCCGGCGTAGAAGGCGTCAATCTCGGACAGGACGCGTTGGTCGTCGCCGTCCAGGGTGGGCGTGGCGTACAGCATGCCTCAATGCTACGAGCATCGTAGCGTCCATCGGCGCTCGACACGGGCAGGAGGTTGTGGCACAGTTCTAGAACTGTTGGGACTGTTCTAGAACTGTGGAGGTGGGCCGTGGGTGAGGTGTTGATCCGGCCGCGGCGGGAGGTCGCGCGGGGGCCGCTCATGGGGGATCCTGGGGCGCTCGGGCGGTTCGGGGAGTACGGCGGGCGGTACGTGCCCGAGTCGCTCATCGGGGCGTGTCGCGAGGTCGAAGAGGCGTTTCGCGAGGCGTGGGCGGATCCGGCGTACCGCGGCCAGCTCGATCGCCTCCTGAGCACCTATGCGGGACGGCCCACGCCGCTCACGCCCGCGCTGCGGCTCTCCGCCGAGCTCGGGATCACGGTGCTGCTCAAGCGCGAGGACCTCACGCACACCGGGTCACACAAGATCAATAACGTGCTCGGGCAGGCGTTGCTGGCCAAGCGGATGGGGCGCACGCGGCTCATTGCCGAGACCGGGGCCGGGCAGCACGGGGTGGCCACGGCCACGGCGGCGGCGCTGTTCGGGCTGAAGGCGACCGTGTTCATGGGGGCGCGGGACGTCGAGCGGCAGGAGCTCAACGTGTTCCGGATGCGCATGCTCGGGGCCGAGGTCGTCCCGGTGCACGGCGGGGCGCAGACGCTCAAGGACGCCACCAGCGAGGCGATGCGGCACTGGGTCGGGGCGGTGGACGAGGCGCACTACTGCATGGGGTCGGTGCTCGGGCCGGCGCCGTACCCGTGGATGGTCCGCGAGCTGCAGCGGGTGATCGGCGACGAGGCCCGGCGGCAGTGCGCGACCGAGCTGCGGGCGGCGGTTCCGGACTACGTGGTGGCGTGCGTCGGCGGCGGGTCCAACGCGGCCGGCACGTTCGCCGGGTTCGTCGACACGCCGGCGCGGCTGGTCGGGGTGGAGGCCGACGGCGGGGCCGGGGCGAGCCGGGGGCGGCTCGGCGTGCTGCACGGGGTGCGCTCGATGTTCCTGCAGGACGAGCACGGGCAGGTGGCGGAGGCGCACTCGATCGCGGCCGGGCTGGACTACCCGGGGATCGGGCCCGAGCACGTGCACCTTCGGGACCTCGGGCGGGCGCGGTACGTCACCGTCACCGACTCCGAAGTCACCGAGGCGGCGATGCGGCTGGCCCGCACCGAGGGGATCATCGCGGCGCTGGAGTCGGCGCACGCGGTGGCCTGGGTGCTGCGCGGGCAGGTCCCGGCGGGGTCGACGGTGCTGATCACGCTGTCCGGGCGCGGGGACAAGGACCTGGCGACGCTGAAGGAGTCGTTGTGAAGCTGCTGATGCCGTACATCACGGCCGGCATCACGCCCGATTGGACGTCCTACGTGCAGGCCTTCGCCTCGGCCGGGGCCGACATGGTCGAGATCGGGCTGCCGTTCTCCGACCCCACCCTCGACGGGCCGACGATTCAGGAGGCGACGTCGGTGGCGTTGGCGCGGGGCGTCACGTTGGACTCGATCTGCCGTGATATGTCCGAGCTATCCGTCGAGATCCCCCTCATCGCCAGCACGTATGCGAATCTCGTGATCCGCCAGGGCGCCGGCACCTTTTGCCGTCACATCCGCCATGCCGGATTTGACGGGCTCATCGTCCCCGATCTCCCCCTCGAAGAGTGCGCCGAAGTGGCGGAACACATCGACCTGGTCCTGCTCGCCTCCCCCGCCACGTCCGATGCCCGGCTGGCCGAGATCGGGCGGCGCAGCAAGCGGTTCGTGTACGCGGTCACCGTGATGGGCACGACCGGCGAGCGGGCGGAGCTGGCCGCGTCGGCCGGGGCGCTCGCCGAGCGCCTCAAGGTCCGGACCGAACTGCCGGTCTTGTTAGGATTCGGCATCTCCACGCCCGCGCAGGCGGCGGAGGCGGCGGGCCTGGCCGACGGCGTCGTGGTCGGCGCCGCCGTCATGCGTCGCGTGCTCGACGGCGCCGGCCCGGCCGAGGCCGGCGCGTACGTGCGCGAGCTGAAGGCGGCGATGTCAGGAGGATGACGCTTGGTCCGCGACGGCGAGCCCCGCTACCGCGCCATTGCCGCCGACCTGGCCGCGAAGATCCACGCCGGCGTGTACCCGGCAGGCGCCGCCCTGCCGGCCCAGCGCGAGCTCAGCACCGCGTACGGCGTCACGCTCATGACCCTTCGCCAAGCCCTGCGCGAGCTGAGCGACGAGGGGCTCATCGTGCAGCAGCCCGGCCGGGGCACGTACGTGTCGCCGCCGCACCTGGCCTACCGGCTGGGCTCGCTGCGCAGCCTCGCCGACGACCTCCGCGAGCAGGGCCACGCGGTGCGGACGGTGGTGGTGGCGGCCGAGCTCTGCCCGTCGCCGCGGTTCGGACCCGGGGCGCTGCGACTCGAGCGCGTGCGGGAGTTCGCCGGGCGTCCCTCGGTACACCAGGTGTCCTGGGTTTCTCCGGCGCTCGCCGATCGGCTCATCGGCGTCGATTTCACCGCCGTCGCGCTGTATGCCGCGCTCGCCGATGCCGGCGTCGCCGTGGCGCGGGCCGCGGAGACCATCCGGCCCGCGCTGCTCGATCCGATTTCGCGGGTGTACCTGCACGAGCCCGCCGGAACCGCGGTGTTCGTGAGCGAGCGGTTGACGTACACGCTGGATGGCGCGGTGGTGGTGGACGATCGGGCGGTCATCCTGGGCGACGCCATGGAGATCCGCGCCGAGCGGGCCGCCACCGGCCTGTCCATGACCTGGTCCGGCGCCGCCCGCTCCTGAGCTTTGCGACATGTCGGACCTGTAGGTCTGAGTCAGACGTGGCCGCGCAGGGACTCGTCGTACGTCACCGTCGGGGCGCTGCCGAGCACGCCCTTCGCCCCGCGCTGGAACGCCGTCGCCTCACTGCGCCGCTTGAGCTGCACGACCAGCTCGCCGCAGGCCGGGCCCCCGCCGAGCCTGGCCATCCCGCCGGCCGGCAGCAGCGCCACCGCATCGGGCCGGCCCGCCGGGCGGGCGCTCACCCCGACGACGGTGACGGCCAGGGCGTGGCCGCCGCGGGCCAGCGTGACCCGCTCGCCCAGCAGCAGCCCGTGCCCGTCCACCGCCAGGATCTCGGCGTCGGCGACCGGATTGCGCCCCTCCACCAGCGCCGTGCGCTGCAGCCCCGGGCTGCGCAGCGCGGTCAGCACGGTCGACCGCTTCAGGCTCGCCCGGGCGGTGGTGACGCCGACGTCGTACAGCGCGTCGTCGCACTCCACCGCCGCGGCCTCCGGCAGCGCGCCGAGCCGCACCACCTGCTGCGGCGTGAAGTGCCCGACCAGGCGCAGATCGGCGCCGCCGGGCAGATCGGCGAAGCGGTCACCGCCGCCGAAGTGATCCAGTACGACGAATGCTCCCACCGAGGCCACCGCGCAGCCCAGCACGCTGGCCAACCCCCGTCTGCTCACACTCGGTCACGGTAAGCGACGGCGGCGTCCAGCACGGGTAGGCCCGCCGGCATGTCACCGCCAGGGGTTCACGCGGCCCAGCTGGGATCGCGGCCGAGGTACCGCAGCAGCGCCGCCACCTCGTCGTCGCCCGCCGCCGCCGGCACGACGGCGGCGTAGGCGCCCCACTGGCGCAGCGGCTCGACGATCTCCCGCGCCACGGCCAGCAGGTCCCGGGCCAGCTCGGGGGTCAGCGGCGACGGCTGCCCGGTGGCCGCCGCGATGTCCCAGGCGTGCACGGCCGCGTCGAGCGCGCAGGCCCCGGCCCCGATCCGGGGCGCCAGCCGGCCCTGCGGCAGCGGGGTGGGCGCGTCGGCGGCGTCGTGCGCGATGGTGGCCCAGGCCGCCGCGGCCGCGCGCATGCCGTCCTCGGCGAACGCCGCGGGGTCCTCGCCGTGCAGGTGCCCGTCGGGGGCGAACGGGTCGTACGACGGGAACCCGCTCCCGGTGATCATCGCTGCGAACCCGCGCTGGTCGCCGGCGGCGTGCTGCAGCACCTGCGTGACGTTCCACTGCGCGCAGGGCGTCGGCCGCTCCCAGTCGTCGGGGCCGACCCCGTTCACGACGGTGCGCAGCGCCCGGTGGGCCGCGTCGAGGATCTCCCACGTGCTCGCCAGCTGCTCGTTCATGACTGCGCGCCTCCCTTTGGCCTCGCCCGCTTGCGCCATCACTCTATCAGAACGGAATACTCTATTCCAATTGAGTGTCCGGTTGATGGTGTTTGCGCGAAAAGTCGGGCACTCTGTGCCGCGACTTTTCGGACATATGCCCGGACGGGGTATAAATCTGATAAGTCGGGCGCCAGACTTATCAGCACAAAAGCGTACGAACCAGACGGCGCGGCGCCGTCAGCAGAGGTCCGCGGATCGCACGGCGCTCTCGGCACGCAGGTGGCGGCGCTGGACCTGGCGGCGCTCCCGCAACACCGCCAGCAGGCCGTCCGGCGACAGCGGCGGATAGAACAGGAAGCCCTGCGCCGCCGTGCAACCCAACTCCGTCAGCCGCGCCCGCTGCTCCGGGTTCTCCACCCCCTCGGCCACCACCCGCAGCCCCAGCCGGCGGCCCAGGTCGACCGTGGCCTGCACGATCGCGCCCGGCTTCGGGGCGTCGAGCATCTGGGCCACGAACTCGCGGTCGATCTTGACCTCCTGAACCGGTACGCGGGTCAGGACGGTGAAGGCGGAGAAGCCCGTGCCGAAGTCGTCGACGGCGAGCTGGACGCCCAGGCGGCGCACGCGGACGAGGACGTCGTCGATCACCGGGGAGCTGGAGAGCATGACGGTCTCGGTGATCTCCAGGACCAGGAGCTCGGCCGGGAGGCGGTGGCGGGCCAGGAGGTCGCCGATCGTCTCCGGCAGCTGGCGCTCGGCGAGGCTGCGGGCCGAGATGTTGACCGCGACCGGGACCGCCAGGCCGGCCCGGCGCCAGGTCGAGGCGAAGGCGATCGCGCGCTCCAGCACCCAGTGGGTCAGCGGCGCCATGAGCTCGCTCGCCTCGACCGCGGGCAGGAACTGCGCCGGGCTCAGCTTGCCGCGGCGCGGGTGCTGCCAGCGGATCAGCGCCTCGACGCCGGTGATGGGGCCGCTGGCGGCCGAGGCGCCGGCCGGGCCGGTGAGCGCGATGGCCGGCTGGAGCTCGAGGGTGAGCTGCTCCTCGCCCGGGGCGGCGGTCAGCGCCTCCCGCAGCTCGGCGAGCAGCGCCAGGCGGTCGGTGTTGGCGTCGTCGCGGGACGCGTCGTACCAGGCGACCGGCTGGCCGCCGTGCTTGGCCTGGTACATCGCGATGTCCGCCCGCCGCAGCAGCTCGGTGAGGTCGGCCGAGCCGGCCGCGGCGACCACGACGCCGATCGAGGGCTCCTTGGACAGGGCCACGCCGTCGACCCGCATCGGCGCGGCGATCTGGGCGCCGAGCTTGCGGGCCCGCTCGACGGCGGCGGCCAGCGCCAGGTCGGCGCCGCCTGCGGCGAGGTTCGTGATGAGGATCGCGAACTCGTCGCCGCCGAGGCGGGCGTGCAGGTCGCCGTCGGGGCCGGCCTCCAGGACGCGGCGCGCGATGATGCGCAGCACCTCGTCGCCGGCGTTGTGTCCGAGAGCGTTGTTGACCTCTTTGAAGTCGTTCACGTCGAGCAGCAGCAGGGCGACCGGGTCGCCGGCGGGGCAGGCCGAGAGGCGCAGGTCGCCGCGGGCCAGTAGGGCGGCCCGGTTGAACAGGCCGGTGAGCGGGTCGCGCACGGCGTCGTACGTGGTGCGCTCGCTCATCGCCCGCAGCTGGTCGTGCGTGATCGCGTCGTGCAGGGCCGCGGCCAGGGCGTCGCCGAAGGTGGCGAGCATGAGCCGGTCGCGGGCGCGCTGCGGCTCGGGGCCGGCCAGCTGCAGCTCCCCCACCGCGACCGGGCCGACGGTCAGCGGGCGGCTGGCGTGCGGGCCCGGTGGCAGCTCGCCGTAGGCGCGCCCGCCGGCGAGCACGACCCGGGCGGCGGGGACGCCGAAGAGGCGCACCGCGCCGGCGATGCCGGCCTGGGCGGCGTCGCGCTCGTCGAGGCGGTTGAGGTCGCGGGCCACCTCGGCGAACTCCGACCAGGTGCGCCGCTCGTCGTCCTCGCCGATGCGGTTGGCGTAGAACTGGTGCATCAGCCACAGCACCGGCGGCAGGAGCAGCAGCAGGAAGCCACTGGTGGCGCACGCCCACACGATCACCAGGCCGGCCGCCACGTTGCCGACCAGCATCAGCAGGGTGCTGCCGAGCATCGAGCCGCCGACCGTGCGCGCGGTGCCGCCGCCGGTCGCCACCACGCGCGCGGTGACGAGCGCGACGGTGACCAGGTGGTACACGACCGCGGCGGCGCACAGGGCGCCGATCAGCCGGGGTGGGAGCCCCTCGCCGGACTCGGGGCCGCGGGTGAGCGACACGACCAGCGCGGCGAGGGCCGCGCCCACGGTCAGCGCGGCGACGCCGTAGAGGGTCTCGCGGGCCGCTCTCGCCCGCGGGGTGCCCCGGTCGAACAGCTGCAGAGCGGCGTGCGCGGCGCCGAAGCCGACCAGCGAGACCGGCGCGACCAGGACGGGCGGCAGGCTCGCGCAGAGCACGACGATCGCGGCCTCGCCCCAGGCCAGCCGGGCCAGGCCGCCACCGGCCCGCACGCGCAGGCGGGCCAGCTGGGAGATCATGGCCACCGCGGCGCCGGTGAGTAGCGCGACCGGCACGGCGGGTCCGCCGTCGGCTCTGAACCGATTCAATGCGGCGCCGACGGAACCCTCGGGCAGGCGCGTGGCGAGCACCAGGGAGATCGCCACCGCGAGCGCGGCGGCCGCGACCAGGGCGCCGACCAGGCGCGATGGGAGCGGCCTCATTGCGACCCCACACCGACCGAGGACCGTCGATGGGCATGCGTCGGGGCACTCACCATTTGCCCCCTTCCCCGGCCCACAGGGATGCGCGCCCGGCGAATGGAACGCGCACCTCGTGAAGGCTAAGGCACGACGGAAAGGGACAACAGTGGTCAGCGTTGCGTTTCTAGGTCAGGTCGTGGGCGGACACCACTCAGCTGGGCGTCGATTTGTCCAGCTGATCGGGGTCGGCGCCGGCCCGCTCGGCCACCTCGGTGCCGGATCCCGCGGCCGCGTCGGCGCCGGTCTTGCGATCGGCGTCGGGGTCGGGGAATTCGGCCGGCAGGCGGCGGATCCGCGCGGTCATGTTGCGGATCAGGAAAATCGTCACAATGCCCAGGAGCACGATGATGAGGAGCCCCATCGGGCCGGCCAAGCCGCCCGAGCGGGTGTCGCCGAAGTTGTTCTCGGCCAGAACGTCCAACGCGCCCATGCGTTCACCTTACGCCCGCGAAGAGATCGTCTTCGGGCACGCTCGACTCGACGAACGACTTGACCAACTCGTAGTCCTCGGTCGGCCAGATCTTCTGCTGGATGTCGAGCGGCACGGCGAACCAGAAGCCGTCGGGGTCGACCTGGGTGGCGTGCGCGCGCAGGGCGTCGTCGCGGACGTCGAAATACTCCCCGCAGGGCACCTGGCTGGTGATCCGCTCGGAGGGGTCGGGCCAGTCCGCCTGCCGCTCCTGCCAGGACTTCATCCACTCCGTGTAGGGCGACTCGCCGGTCGCCTCGATCATCGCATCGTGCAGCAGCTGGATGCGGGTGCGCGACCAGCCCATGTTGTAGTACAGCTTCAGGGGCTGCCAGGGCTCCCCGCGGTCGGGGTAGCGGCTCGCGTCGCCGGCCGCCTCGAACGCCACCATGCTGATCTTGTGCGTCATCACGTGGTCGGGGTGCGGGTAGCCGCCCCGCTCGTCGTAGGTGGTGACCACGTGCGGCCGGAACTTGCGGATCAGCTCGACCAGCGGCGCCGCGGCCTCCTCCGGGTCGACCAGGCCGAAGCAGCCCTCGGGCAGCGGGGGCAGCGGGTCGCCCTCCGGGAAACCGGAGTCGACGAACCCGAGCCACTCCTGGCGGATGCCCAGGATCTCCCGGGCGCGGTCCATCTCGGCGCGGCGGATCTCGGCGATGTTCTCCCAGATCTCGGGCCGGTCGAGCTTCGGGTTGAGCACGCTGCCGCGCTCGCCGCCGGTGCAGGTGACGACCAGGACGTCGACCCCTTCGGCCACGTACTTCGCCATGGCGGCCGCGCCCTTGCTCGACTCGTCGTCGGGGTGTGCATGCACCGCCATCAACCGCAGCTGCTCGGTCACGAGCCTCTCCTCCAAGACGTGGACAACCCCACCACGTGGGCGTCCCGGGTAACGACCCTATTGTGGTCTGTACCTCCGACAAAACGACGAGGACGTACACCCGTGACCGACGTGAACGAGACGCACGCCACATCGAAGTACCCGCCGGGGCGTTACGGCCGCCGGCGCGAGCCGCAGCCGCGCCGCCGCTGGCTGGTCCTCGCGCTCGCCGGGGTCGTCGCGGCGGCCGGGCTCGCCATCGCGTGGCAGCTCTACGGGCAGTACGGCCCCCAGGAGTACGAACCGCAGGTCCAACGCTTCTACAACGTGACCGGCGACGGCGTCACGGTGGAGTTCGTGGTGCGCAAGGAGGCGGACAAGCGGGCCACCTGCCGCGTGCGCGCCCGCTCGGCCAGCGGCGAGGAGGTCGGGCTGGCCCAGGTGGACGTGCCCACCGGAGCCGAGCCGCTCGTCACGTACCGTCTCGCGACCAGTGACCGTCCGGTGACCGCGGAGGTGCCCGCCTGCGGCCCGATCAAGACTAAATAGGGGGTCGCCTCGGGGCCGAATGCAAAGAGGTGAAGTTGACCCAGCGGTAACGCTTCGGCAAATTCAAGTGGCAGCGGTGATGCGAGTCACTGGTACCTTTGTGGTTTGACCAAGCGTGCCCGTAAGGAGATCCTCAGTGTCTACCACCGACGGCAACCAGGCCACCACCTGGCTGTCGCAGGACGCCTACGACCGGTTGCAGGCCGAGCTCGACGAGCACATCGCCAACCGTCCGGCGCTAGCTGCCGAGATCAACGCACGCCGCGAAGAGGGCGACCTACGCGAGAACGGCGGCTACCACGCCGCCCGCGAGGAACAGGGTAAGGCCGAGGGCCGCATTCTGTACCTCAAGGAGTTCCTGCGCAAGGCGGTGGTGGGCGACGCGCCGACCTCGGACTCGGTCGCGCCCGGCACCGTCGTCACCATCCAGTTCGACGACGACGAGGACGACACGGAGAAGTTCCTCCTCGGCTCCCGCGAGATCGCCGCCACCACCGATCTGAAGGTCTACAGCCCCGAGTCCGCCTTGGGCAAGGCGATCCTCGGCGCGAAGCGCGGCGACACCGTCACCTACACCGCCCCGAGTGGCGCCGCGATCAAGGTGACGGTCATCGAGTTCGAGCCGTTCGCAGGCTGAATAAACAGCAACAGCGTCACGTTCGGCGCGCACCCTGAGCGCTCAGGGTGCGCGCCGAACGCGCGTTCAGCCACGACCCGGTTAGATGCCGAAGGTCACCGTATAGCCCGCCGAGCGGAGGGCGTTGACCAGCCGGTCGGAGTGCTCGGAGCCGCGCGTCTCCACCGACAGGCCGAGCTCGACCTCGCCGAGCTGCAGCCGCGGGTCCTGGCGGCGGTGGGCCACGTCGACCACGTTGGCCCCCTGCTCGGCGATACACGTCAGCAGCTTCGCGAGGTGCCCCGGCCGGTCGCCGCAGCGCACGGTGAAGGTGAGGTAACGCCCGGCCGCGGCCAGGCCGTGCTCGATGACCCGGACCATGAGCATCGGGTCGATGTTGCCGCCGGAGAGCACCGCCACCACCGGCGTCTCGACCTGCACCACCCCGGCGAGCAGGGCGGCCACGCCGACGCTGCCGGCCGGCTCGACGACCATCTTGCCCCGCTCCAGCAGCATCAGCAGGGCCCGGGAGATGTCTTCCTCGCTCACCGTGACGATGTCGTCGACGAGCTTGCTGACGTGGGCGAAGGTGATGTCGCCCGGGCGGCCGACCGCGATGCCGTCGGCGATGGTGCCGAACTTGCCCAGCCGCATCGGGCGGCCGTGGGCCAGCGAGGGCGGGAAGGCGGCCGCCTCGGCGGCCTGGACGCCGATCACCCGCACGTCGGGGCGCATCGCCTTGATCGCGACGGCCAGGCCGGAGACGAGCCCGCCGCCGCCGGCCCCGGTGATCACCGTCTTCACGTCGGGCACCTGCTCGAGCAGCTCCAGGGCGATCGTGCCCTGGCCGGCGATGACGTCGGGATGGTCGAAGGGGTGGATGAACACCGCGCCGGTGCGCTCGGCGAACTCCTGCGCGGCGACCAGGGACTCGTCGACGGTCGAACCGGCGAACTCGACGGCCGCGCCGTAGCCCTTGGTCGCGGCGATCTTGGGCAGCGGCGCGCCGACCGGCATGAACACCGTGCTGGCGATGCCGAGCAGGCTGGCCGCGAGGGCGACGCCCTGGGCGTGGTTACCGGCACTGGCGGCCACCACGCCGCGCCGGCGCTCGGCGTCGCTCAGCCGGGCCAGCCGCACGTAGGCGCCGCGCACCTTGAACGACCCGGCGCGCTGCAGGTTCTCACACTTGAGCCACGTCGGCCCGCCGAGTTTGGCGGTCAGTGGCCGGCAAGGCTCCACCGGCGTCCGGCGGATCACGCCGGCCAGCAGTTGCCTTGCCGCTTCGACATCGGCGAGCGTCACGAGCTCCGATGGGACGGTCATGCCCCGATCGTGCCACCAGCACCCGCGAGCGCCGCACGGAGCCGCGCAATGCGGCCGTACTGCACATCGGTCACCCGCCCGATCAGCAGCACGGCCACCGCGGCCGCGAGCACGAACAGGGCCGCGGCGGGCAGCCCGAGCACCAGCTGCCGCCCGAAGAGGTGAGCGGCCAGGTCGTGGTCGATCGGGCGGCCGGCCGCGATCCGGTCCCGCACGTCGCCGATCTCCGCCCGGTCGTCCAGGCCCGCGATCAGGCCGAGCAACGCCGCCCCCGCGCCCGCGAAGGCGCTGCCCCACAGCAGCCAGACCAGCACCGCGGTCCGGCCGCGGGCCAGCCGGCGCGACCGCAGGCCGAACGCGACCAGGTTGGACCGGGCCCGCGCGGCCCAGCCGGCGGTGGCGACGGCGGTCGTGACAGCGAGCGCGAACAGCAGCACCCACGCGCCGATGCGCAGCGCGGCGGCCAGCGCCGCCCGGTGCGGGCCCGGGTCGCGGGCCGCCCACAGGTCGGCCAGCGGCAGGAAGGCCAGCAGGAGGTACACCAGCGCGGTCCCCGCGACGGCGGCCATGGCGGCGGTCGCCCAGTGCGAGATCGCGCGGATCATCGGGGCCGGGCCGCCATCCGCGGCCAGCCCGGGGCGTGGCGCCGCCACAGCGCCGCCTCCTCGATCTGACCGGCCACGGCGGCGGCCGCCCACTGCGAGATCGCGCGGATCATCGGGGCCGGGCCGCCATCCGCGGCCAGCCGGGAGCGTGGCGCCGCCACGGCGCCGCCTCCTCGATCTGACCGGCCACGGCGAGCAGCAGCAGCTCGCTGCCGGGCGGCCCGACCAGCTGCACGGCCGCCGGCAGCCCGTCGCCGCGCACCCCGACCGGCACGACCAGGCCCGGGAAGCCGGCGAAGTTCCACGGCGCCGCATAGGGCGCATACCGGGTGTTGACCAGCATGTTCGCCACCCACGACCGGTCCGACCAGGGCTGGACGGCCGGGGGCGCGGCGGCCAGCGCCGGGGTGACCAGCACGTCGAAGCCGCCGCCGGCGAACCATTTGCGGCAGCGCTCGCGCCAGGCCGCCCGGTCGCCGTCGCGGACCAGCCCGCGCCGCAGGGCCGCCTCGCCCAGCGCGACGTGGCGCCGGGTGCGCGGCTGCAGCCTGACCTGGGCGGCCGGGCCGAGCTCGGCGGCGTCCTGGCCGGCCGCGGCGAACCAGGTGGCGAGCACGCGGGCGCCCAGGGCGAGCGGATAGGAGGGGTCGGCCCGCACGGCGGCGTGCCCGTGGGCCAGCAGCAGCCGGACGGCGTCGCTGACCCCCTTGCGCGCGCCGGCGTCGGGCAGCGCGCCGGCGACCGGACTGCGCAGCGAGACGGCCACCCGCAGCGTTCCCGGAGGCGTCAATGCCGCAGGTGTACGGCCGGAAAGCACCGAATATCCCAGGTTCGCGTCGGCGACCGTGGTGGCGAGGATGCCGTTCTCGGCGAGGCCGTACCAGTCGTTGGCGCCGATGCCGGCCGGCACCGCGCCCAGGCCGGGCTTGAGCCCGACGATGCCGCAGCACGCGGCCGGGATCCGGATCGAGCCGAGCCCGTCGTTGCCGTGCGCGATCGGCACGAGCCCGGCGGCCACGGCGGCGGCCGACCCGCCCGAGGAGCCGCCGGGCGTGCGGTCGGTGCGCCACGGGTTGCGGGTGATCGCCTCGGCGTCGTCGGTCGTGGCCCAGATGCCCAGCTCCGGCATCCTGGTCACGCCGATCACCACCGCGCCGGCGCCGCGCAGACGCCGTACGACCTCGTGGTCCTTCTCGGCCACCGGACCGCGGGCCGCCGCCGAGCCGTTCCACGTCGGCAGCCCGGTGACCGGGGTGTTCTCCTTCACCGCGACGGGCACCCCGGCCAGCGCGAGGTTGCCCAGGTCCGGCTGTTCGTCGACGGTCTCCGCCTCGACGATCGCCTCGGCCGCGCGGACCTCGCGGAAGGCGCCGACGATCCGGTCGTAGGCGCGGATCGAGTCCAAGTGGTCGGCCACGACGGCCGTCGCGGAGGTGTCGCCGCGCCGGACCGCGCGGGCGATCTCCCTTGCCGTGGCGCCTACCCAGGTGGTGGAGCGGTGCAGCATGCCGAACACCTTTCCGTACCCATAGACGGTGCGGTCAAGTGTGTCAACGAGCGAGCGCGTACTCCAGATCGGCCAGAAGATCGTCAATCGTCTCGATTCCGACAGACAGCCGGACGAGATCCCCCGGTACCTCCAATGGGCTCCCCGCCGCGCTGGCGTGCGTCATCCGGCCCGGGTGCTCGATCAGCGACTCGACCCCGCCGAGCGACTCGCCCAGCACGAACAGCCGGGCCCGGTTGCAGATGGCCACGGCGTGCTCCTCGCTCTGCGCGCGGAAGCTCACCATGCCGCCGAAGCGCCGCATCTGCTTGGCCGCCGTCTCGTGGCCCGGGTGCTCGGGCAGGCCCGGGTAGAGCACCTGGGTCACCGCCTTGCTGCGGGTCAGGAACTCCACCACCTTCTCCGCGTTGTCGCAGTGCCGGTCCATGCGCACGCCCAGCGTCTTCACGCCGCGCAGGGTCAGCCAGGCGTCGAACGGCCCGTTGATCGCACCCATCGCGTTCTGGTGGAAGGCGAGCTCGCCCATGAGCGCCTCGTCCGTGCCCACCAGCGCGCCGCCCACGACGTCGGAGTGGCCGCCGAGGTACTTCGTGGTGGAGTGCACGACCAGGTCCGCCCCGAGGTGCAGCGGCTGCTGCAGATAGGGCGAGGCGAAGGTGTTGTCGACCACGAGCAGCGCCCCGCGCTCGTGCGCGACCTGGGCCAGCGCGGCGATGTCGGCGATGCCCAGCAGCGGGTTGGTCGGCGTCTCGACCCAGACGATCCGGGTGCGCTCGGTGATGGCGGCCCGCACCGCGTCGACGCTGTGGATCGAGGCGGCCGTCCAGTTCAGCCCCCAGCGCTCGGCGACCTTGGAGAACAGCCGGTAGGTGCCGCCGTAGGCGTCGTCCGGGATGATCACGTGGTCCCCGGGCCGGCACACCGTGCGCAGCAGCGTGTCCTCGGCGGCCAGGCCCGAGGCGAAGGTCAGCGCCCGGCGCCCGCCCTCCAGCGCGGCCAGGCACTCCTGCAGCGCGTCGCGGGTCGGGTTGCTGGTGCGGCTGTACTCGTAGCCCTGCCGCGGCGCGCCGACCGCGTCCTGCGCGTAAGTGCTGGTCTGGAAGATCGGCGGCACCACCGCGCCGGTGGCCGGGTCCGGCTCCTGGCCGGCGTGGATGGCGAGCGTCTCGAAGCCGTGGGTCATGGGATCGACCCTAACCGCGGCTAGGCTGGCGATCGTGTCGGACTGCCTGTTCTGCTCGATCGCGTCGGGCGCCGCGCCCGGCTACCTGGTCGCGTCCACGCCCACCGCCGCCGCGTTCCTGGACGTCCGCCCGGTGTTCAAGGGCCACGTGCTGGTCGTGCCCAAGACCCACGTCGTGACGCTCACCGACCTGGACCCTTCGGACATCCCGGCGTACTTCGGGTTCGTCCAGCAGATCGCGAGGGCGGTCGAGACGGGCCTGTCCGCCGGCGGCAGCTTCGTGGCGATCAACAACCGGGTCTCCCAGAGCGTGGCCCACCTGCACACCCACGTGGTACCGCGGACCAAGGGCGACGGGCTCAAGGGATTCTTCTGGCCGCGGACGAAATACGAGTCGGATGCCGAGGCGTTCTCCTTCGCGGAGAAGGTCTCCGCCGTAATGAGCTCATAAGGCCTCACGACGGATTTCGCGGCAAACTTGAGTCCGAGCACCTCAAGTTTTAAGGAGCGGATCGTGTTCCTGCGGATCAACAAGCAGCTTGACCTGCCGACCGCCGAGTCGGCCATCCCCGGGCGGGACACCGAGATGCCCGTCGCCGCGAAGCACACCGTCCTGGGCACCCCGCTGCGCGGCCCCTGGCCGGCCGGGCTGGAGGTGGCCTACTTCGGGATGGGCTGCTTCTGGGGCGCGGAGCGCATCTTCTGGCGCATCCCCGGCGTGTACTCGACGGCCGTCGGCTACCAGGGCGGCTTCACCCGGAACCCGACGTACGAGGAGACCTGCTCCGGCCGGACCGGGCACACCGAGGCCGTCCAGGTCGTCTACGACCCGGCCAAGGTGTCGTACGAGACGCTGCTGAAGGCGTTCTGGGAGAACCACGACCCGACGCAGGGCATGCGCCAGGGCAACGACATCGGCACCCAGTACCGCTCGGCCATCTACACCACCACCCCGGCCCAGGCCGCCACGGCCGCCGGGTCGAGTGACGCCTTCGCCCCGGTGGTGCGCGCCGCCGGCCACGGCGAGATCACGACCGAGATCACCCCGGCCGGGCCGTTCTACTACGCCGAGGACTACCACCAGCAGTACCTCTCGAACTCGAAGAACCCCGGCGGGTACTGCAACCACGGCCCGAACGGCATGACCTGCCCGATCGGGGTGGCCCGGGTAGCGGACCACCACTAGCCTGGCTGCGTGCCGAGGCCGGACGAAACCGTCGCGGAGATTCAACCGTCGCCTCCTTCCTCTCCTGGGAGGAGGCGGCGCGCCTGCCGCCTTGCGATCGCCTGGCTGGCGGTAGCGTGCGTCGAGGCAATCGACGTGCCGAATGAATCCCTGCTCGCGTTCGTCGTCCCCCCGTTCGAGTTGGCGTTGTGGCTCGCCGCAGCCGCCCTGACCGTGGTCGCGATTGCTGGGTTCAAGGGTTCGACGGTGGTACGGGTGGTCTCCGCGACCGGACTGCTGGCAGCCACGATCCAGCTCAACAACTGGTCGGTCTTCGAACCGCGCTCGTACTACTGGTCTCACCGGTGGGCCTTCGCGGTCGTCGCCGATGGGGTTCGCCACGGCACGATCGGGGCGTCCGACGCCTACTACGGCGAGCCGTTACCCCGGACTCTGCGCGATCTGTCGACCAACGGCCGGGCCTCAGCGATCGGCCGGCACGACGGCCGGCCGGTCGTGTTCCTGCCCGAATACATCGGTATCCCCGACGACGCAGCCGGCTATGTCTTCTACGAGGGCGCCCTACCCGCCGACTTCACGCTCGACCTCTACGGTGCCCAGGCCTCACTCAACGGTGCGGAGAACCTGGGCAACGGATGGTGGTACGCCCGGCCCGGCGACTGACCAGCTGGTTACCGGAGTAGCGCACCATTCGCCAGAGTCCAAGAACCCGGGCGGCTACTGCAACCACGGCCCCAACGGCATGACCTGCCCCATCGGTGTCGGCACCCTGCCGTCCTGACCTCTCGACGGCGCACCGGCAGCCACGCCGCGCACCGGATTAGGTGTCGGCCCGCACGTACTGAATGCTGATGACCTCGTTCCCGTCGTGCGGCGTAACCATGTACCAGATGGTTACGCCGTCGGCGGGCAAATGCAGTTCATATGCGCCTGGCAATGGATCGCTCGGCGGGAACGGATCTGCGAGCGTCGGAACCGGGTCATCGAGCAGATGGAAGATCGCACGCTGGACTGCCCATCGCAGTCCCTGGGGAAGTGCCTCTACCTGTTGCCACGCTTGCTCAGGAAAGCGAATCTGCCGATCAGGCACGAATTCCCCACGCCTCGGCAAGTTGTTCACGCGTGAACACCCGGGCCTCGTCGCCGGGTCCGGCACCGCGGTCTGCCTGCATGACGGTCAGCGCGACCTCACGTGCGGCCTCGCGGCGCAGACGCCTCAGCTCTGCCTGCATGGCGTCGAACTCGGCCCGGGGGATCGTGATCATCTCGGTCGCCTCGCTGGTCACGCCGCGCCTCCACTCCCGCCCACTACCACTGACTGGACACTGCCTAAGGGTACGCCCGCTTCCCCGACCGAGGGCGGCCCAGCACGGTCGGCCTCCGCCCCGCCGCGGTACGGGTTTTGAGTCGCTGCCCTGGCGCCCGCGGCGGACGGCCTTCCCGGATGGCCCTGCTGAGGCCGACCGCCATCGACTACTGGGACGTTCGCTGCCTCGGGCTGGACCTTAAGCGACACCGTCGAGGTCCACGCCCCGCAGTTCGAGCGTTGCGCGGCGGGCTCGCTCCTCTCCCGGGTACTGCTCGCCGAACAGCCGCGGAATGACGGCCAGTCCGAAGCCGACCGCCAGCGACAGGAGCACGACGAGCACCGACCCGAAGGCGACGAGCCCGCGCCCGGCGTCGCGCTCGTGGGTGGGCGCGTGGCGCAGCCAGTGCCGCCCCCAGAACACGCCGGGGACGACGAGCGCCGCGTACACGTCGCCGACCACATCCTCGCCGCGCGATGAACTGTGCGCGGCCGCGCCGCTGAGCACCCACACCACGGCCGCCGCGCCGCCGAGGGTGCCCAGCACCGCCGCGGTCGCGGTCAGGGCCCGGCGGCGGCAGTACTGCGGGCCGCGCTCCAGCCAGGTGGTACCGATCCACCGCAGCGTCACCGCCGGCCCGTCCGGCGTGTTCCGGACGCGAAAGACCCGCTCGACCGTCATTCGCTGGCCCCCGTTCCCGCCACGACCGCCACCCCGCCTCGACGAGGCAGCGACGCGCACTGTACCGGCCGACGCTCGGATACTCATGGCGGTCCGGGGCGTCCGTGGGGCGTGTGCGGTCAGGCGGTCGCCAGCCGTGTTGGCACCCTGCCGGCGCCCATGAAGCGACGCACGGTGCGCTCGCTCACGCCCAGGTAGGCGTCGGCGCCCTGCCCGCCTGATCCCCCTCGACGAGCGGCCACCGCCATCTCGACGATGGCCGCTTCGGCGTATTACAGTTTGTCTTATGTCGACGATTACATTCCGTACAGACGACGACGTCGATCAGGCGCTGGCCGAGCTGACGTCCGGCGACCGCGATCGGTCACAGGTCATCCGTGACGCGATCCTCTCCGCCTGGCGCGCCCGCCGCGAGGAGCAGATCCGCGCCGAGGCAGAAGCCGTTGCCGCGGATGCCGACGATGTCGCTGAGGCACGAGCGGTGCTGGCAGACATGGAGTCGCTCCGTGCGTGGTGACGTCTACGAGCTCAAGGCGCCTCGGGACACGCGCGGCCACGAACAGCGTGGCAACCGGTACGCCGTCGTGGTCCAGTCCAACCTGCTGCCCCTCTCGACGTGGCTTGTCGCGCCGACCTCCACCAGCGCCCGGCCGACCAGTTTCCGACCGGAGATCGAGATTCAAGGCAAGACCACATATGTGCTCGCCGAACAGACGGCGGCCGTCCAACCCGAACGACTCGGCCAGCTCGTCGGCCACCTTTCGCACCAGGAGATGTCCGCAGTCGACGACGCGCTGCGCCTCGTGCTCCACCTCTGACGCCGCACCATGTGCGCCGGTCGGTCAGGCAGAAAGACGTTGTCGTGCCTGGTATCGCCAGAGAGCCTGCGAACGTGACCAACGACGACGTCGATGTACGCGCCAGTTTCGACCGCCGGGTCGACTCGCTGCTGGGCCGGCGAGTGCTCTCCGTCGCCTACTGGGACCTTTGCAGCGTTGGGCCGGAACCCGAATGGGTTGCAACCACGGCCCCAGCGGCATGACCTGCCCGATCGGCGTCGCCCAGGTCCCCGACGCTTCTTAGGTGGACACTTCCTCCGTACGGTACGTACAATCGTACGGACGGTACGGAGGACTCAATGACCATCGCAGCCTCTGCGCGCTTCGAGTTCCGCCTGCGGCCGGAGGCCAAGAGGCGGATCGAGCAAGCCGCAGATCTCGTGCACGAGAGCACGTCCGACTTCGCGCGGACCGCGGCGGAGGAGCGCGCCGAACGCGTCCTGCAAGAGCACATGATGGCCACCGTCGTGCCGGCGGAGTTCTTCGACGACCTCTTGGCCGCGCTCGACCAGCCGGCAACGCCGAACCAAGCACTGCGGGCCGCAGCAGCTCGGGCTCGCCACGTCGTGGAACGGCGGTAGTCCTGCGTGGCGTTCATCAGCGAGACCTTGAGCGAGCACCACGACACCAGCGTTTTCGACAGCAGTAAGCCCGACCTCGATGGCTGGCTGCAGCAGCACGCGATGACGACCGAGGCCCGGCGCACGGGGCGCACGTTCGTATGGCATGAGGATCATCGTGTAGTCGCGTATTACACAATCGCCGCACACCTGGTCGTGCGCGAAGGCCTTCCCCGCGCACTCAGCCGGGGCAATCCGGCTCAGATCCCGGCCGTGCTGCTCGCCCGACTGGCGCTCGACAAGACCCTTCACGGCCAGGGCCACGGCGGCGCCCTGCTCGCGGACGCGCTTCACCGGATCGTCGTCGCCACACAGACCGTTGCCGCCAGGTTCGTGGTCGTCGATGCGATCGACGGCGCGGCCCACGGCTTCTATCAGCACCACGGCTTCCGGGAGATCCCCGGATCGATGCGCCTGGTCCAGAAGGTCAGCGACATCGCCGCCGCAATCGGCCTCTAGGTACTCCAATGGCCGATCAGACAGCGAAGCAGCGGGTGTGGATCTTCCACGGCGATACGGCTGTCGGCCGACTGCGAACCGCCGGCTCAACGCGTCCTGAGCTGGTCCAGTTGGCGAATGTGGTGGAGCGGCTCGGCCGGCTGGCCGGCGATGTCGCGGTGGCGCAGCCGGCGCCGCGTGAACCGGTGCCTGCCTGGCTGGCCGACAGGCTCGTGTACACCGCAGGCATGACTCGTGAGGCCGTCGCGGCGCTCGACCTCCAGCAGGCAGTCGACCTGTGGACGGCCTACACCTCACGGCCGCAATGAAATGCGACATCACGGGCCGGGATGGAGCAATGCCGATGCACGTGCCGGCTTCGACCACCGAGTCGACTCGCTGCGGGGCCGTCGGGTGCTTTCCATCGACTACTGGGACGTTCTCTGCCTCGGGCTGGACCCCGAATGGGACTTCGGCGACTGGCACCACGCCGTGCTGGGCGCACAGCTGACGACTGACTCAGGTCCCGTGACCGTGACCTGCACGGCAACCTTCGACCCGTGCGGCGTGGAAGTCCTCCTGGAGCCCATCGCCCGCCATCTCCAAGAGGGCGGATCGCAGCGTGTCGGGCCGGGAGCCGATTCGCGATGGAAGGCATTCCTGGGGCAGCCGGTCCGTGACGCAAGGGTTCGGTGGGACAGGTTCACGATCGGACCCACCACGAGGTCGAATGGTGCGGTGGTCGACGCGGACATACCTACCGCCCTGCGGCTGGACTTCGACGGTGGGCCGGTGTGGTTCGTGGCTGGCACACCGCAGTTCCGGGAGCCATACAACGTGTTCATCCCGGGTGATCAGATCGTGGTCGTCTTCGCGGCCTCGAAGATGAGGCAGATGGGGTACGTCGACCCAACGTTTGCCGACTAGAGCGGACATCTGGTAGCGCCCTGGCAGGCCGCACTGCGCGGCGGCGGCCCGGGGTCGGTTGACCCCGGGCCGCCGTCTTACGTCGGGTCGACTAGTGGAGGTAGTCGGAGACGGTGAAGGTGGAACCGCTCGAGATGATGGTCTGGTAGTAGGTTGACTGCAGCTGTGCGCCCGGGGCGCCGTTGCTCACGATCGTCACCGTGTAGGTGCCGTTCGGCACCGGCGCCGGGTTGAAGATCGTGAAGCCGGTGACGCCGTTGGCCGCGGTGGTGGCGGTGGCCTGGTTCGACAGCGTCGCGACACCGGCAGCGACGCTCACGATGTACGTGCCGGCCGGGATGCCCGGGCCCGTCACGACCTTGTTCACGTCGGCAGTGGTGAAGAACGTGGTCGAGTTCGCCACCGTGCCCGCGCCGAGCGTGGCCGCGCCGGTGCTGGTCACGCCGTCGGTCATGACGCGCTGCGTCGACGTGGTGATCGGCGTCGTCGCCGAGGTGATCGCCACCGCGGATTGCTTCGACAGGGTCGCCACGCCGTTGTTGACCGCCGTGATGACGGTGGCGTTGGCCGCGATGGCGGCGCCGCTGGCGCCGGCGGTGATCGTGTTGCCCACGTCCGCCTGCGTGAAGGTGCAGGTGGTCACGGTGCTGGTGGCGGGCCCGATGAAGGTCGACGCGACCGGGGTCGGCAGCGGCGCGGTGGCCGAGGCCGACGGGTAGTTGGCGCAGCTGGACAGCGTGCGCGTGGTCGGGGTCGGCGCCGCGTTCAGGTTGCCGCCCAGGTAGAGGTTGCACAGCAACTCGGTGTCGCCGATCACGAGCACGTCGATGCACTCGCTGGTCTGCGGGTTGGGCTTGACGGCGGTGGCGGTCGCCACGGTGCCGCCGTTGTAGACGCCCTTGACCAGGTAGACGTGGGCGCTCGAGCTGTTGGTGGCGTAGGTGGTGCCGAAGTTGAGGTCGGCGAAGCCGACGCCCTGGATGTCGAGGCCGGTCGGGCCGACCCCGCTGTTGGGCGCGGTCTTCGGGGTGACCGTGATGCCGTTGGTGAAGGTGAACACGCTGTTGATGGTCACGGTGCCACCGGTGGTGGTCACGGCCAGCGCGAAGGGACCACCCGGCGAGTGGGCCGGGACGGTCGCGGTGAACTGGGTGCCGACGCCGCCGGCGATGGTGCCGCCGACCGTGATAGCGGTCAGCGCCGTGCCGCCGAGCGTGGCGGTCATGCCGGTGACCGGGAAGTTGGTGCCGTTGACGGTGATCGTCGAGCCGCCCTGGGCCGGGCCGGTGGCCGGCGACACGGTGGTGACGGTCGGCACCTGGCCGACGGTGTACTGCCCGTAGGCCGACGCGACGAGCGAGCTACCTGCCCCGTTGTAGGCGCAGACGTAGTACGACGTGTTCGACGACGGCAGGCCGGTCGTCGGCAGCGTGAACGCGACCTTGTTCGCCGAGACGTACCGGGTCGAGCTCGGCGTGATGACGCTGGCGGAGCCGTCGGCCGCGGACAGGGTGGACGGGCACGCCACGGTGGTGAGCCGGACGTTCTGCGTGCCGGTCGCGAAGATCGTGCCCGAGGGCGCCGACAGGGTGACCGTGTTGCCGCCCGCGGTCGAGCCCGAGGTCTGGCTCAACACGGTGTTGCCGCTGACGGTGAACGGTGCCACCGACGAGTTCTCGGCGATCAGCGGCGAGCCGCTCGCGTCGTAGACGCAGATGAAGTAATCACCGGTGAACACCGGGGACGGCGTCGTGGGCTGGACCAGCGTGGGCGGCACCATGACGGTCAGCTTGTTGGTCGCGTTGACCGTGATGCTGGCCGCCGGCACGGGGATGACGCCGCCGGTCAGGGCGCCCGACCCGTTGCCACTGGGTGCCGCGGCCCCCCGCGCGGTCGTGGCGCACGCAGTGGCACCGCCGGTGGCCTTGGCCTGGAACTGGACCTGCGGGTTCGTGGTGAACGGCGCGCTGGTCGAGGTGATGCCGATCGCGTAGTTACCACCGGTACCACCGGTGGTCTGGCTCGGCGTGGCGTCCGGGTTGAGGGTGAAGGAGGCGTCCGCGTTGGCGATCAGGGCGCTCGCGGCGCCGGTGTCGTAGACGCAGACGGAGAAGGTGCCGCCCGTGGTGCCCGCGGGCAGCGCCAGGCTGGCCGGGGTGGTGACCGACAGCGTCTGGCCGGCCGGCTTCGGGACGCCGGTGACCTCGGCGATACCCGCGCTGACCGTGCCCGAGCCGGAGAGGGCGGTCGCGATGCCGCTAGTGGTCGGGCAGGTGCCGGCGACGTTGAACTGGACCGTGTAGGGGCCGGTGCTACTGCCGAAGGTGGCGACGGTCTCGGTCAGCACGACCGGGTAGCCGCCGCCGCTCGGGCCGTGCGAGGGGCTCAGGGTGACCAGGTTCGAAGCGGCGAACGCCGAGGTTGCCGTGGCGACCAGACTGCCGGCCACGAGCGTCAGCACGGCGCCGACGCGAAGCGCCATCCGCGTACCGAGGCTTCTTGTCTTGACTTGCACTTGTGGTCTCCTCCAGTCGGTAACCACGGATCTAGGGAGTGATCGATAGGGGCACGCAGCTCCCATTTCGTCACTCAAAGTAGCAGTGCATTTACTGAGAGTTCCTCAAAATCGGGAAGCCCGCGACAAGCGAAACGCCCCGGGCGGTTCCCCGCCCGGGGCGTCCCTATTGGACAGTCGTCAGTGGACAGTCAGGGCTGTCACAGGCCGACGTTCTGCGCGGCCGACGGGGCGACGTGCGTCCACCAGGCCCAGCTGGTGTTGTCGCCCGCCCGGGCCTGCACCCGGTGCCAGATCTGGCCGTCGCCGGCGCCGACGGCGAACACCTCGAGGGTGCCGTCGTCCCACTGGGCCACGACCGGGTCGCTGGCGATGAGGCCGCCGAGGCTGACCCAGTTCTGCCACGCCGCCGGGTTGGTGGCCGACGTCTGCACCGTGTAGTACAGGTTGCCGTCCGCGCCGCGGCCGAAGACCTGGACCGTGCCGGCCTTGTTCTTCGTCAGCTCGATCTTGGAGATCCACCGGCTGCCGTCGACCTGCGTCCAGGGGCCGAAGCCGCTGTCGTTGGCGTTCTGCAGCTTGTACCAGACGGCGTGGTCGGCGAAGCCGAGCACGAACACCTGGAGGCGGGCCGACGCACCGGTGCCGTTGAGCACCGCCACCGGCTCGCTGCCGATGAGACCGCCGAGGCTGGTCCACTGGCCCCAGTTACCGTTGGCGTCCCGCACGTTCGTCCAGAGGTTGCTGTCGCCACCGCGGGCGAACATCTGGGACAGGCCGTTGCGGTTGGTCACGATCGGGCCGCTCATTCCGCCTCCGCCCGGAGTGGACGAGCCCGACGTGGTCAGGGTGATCGTGCCAGCCGTGCTGTACGAGGTGGCGCTCGCGTAGGCCACGACCTTCACGTCGTACGCGGTACCCGGCAGCAGGCCGCTGATGGTGCAGCTGGTGCTCGGCGCAACGGCGGTGCAGCTCGGGTTGCTGGCGTCCGCGCCCGCGGCCGACCCTGAGGCCTTCGGGGTCGCGGTCGCCGTGTAGTACTGCACGGCAGCACCGTTGACCGCGCCGGCCGGCGTCCACGAGACGGTCGCCGAGGTCGACGTGATGTCGCCCTGCGCCGGGGTGGTCACCGTCGGGGCGCCCGGCTTGGGCTGGACCGCCGGCGTGACGGAGCTCGCGGCCGCGGTGCCGAGCGCGCTGGACTGCGTGCCGGTCGAGCCGTAGGCCACCACGCTGACGTCGTACAGCGAGCCGTTGGTCAGGCCCTTGATGTCACAGGTCATCGCGGTCGTGGTGTTGCAGGTGGCCACCGGGACGGTGGGTGCCGCGTGCAGCACGGCGATCGCCCGGTAGCCCTTAACGGTCACGCCGTTGTCCGTCGCCGGCGCGGTCCAGGCCGCGGTGACCTGGGCGTCGCCGGCCTTGGCCGTCACGGTCGCCGGGTCGTCCGGAGCGACGGTCGTCGACCGGACCGTGGCCGTCGCCGCGGCCGACTGGACGCCGTTCCTGGCCGCCTTGACCGAGATGGTGTAGGTCGTGCCCGGCGCCAGGTTGGAGCAGAGGGCGATGGGCTCGGTACCACCCGAGGTGCAGACCTCGAGCGGCGCCGGCGGGACGGCGGTGATCGGCGAGATCGACGTGACGTAGGTGACGCCGGTCGTGTCGGCCGGTGGCGTCCACGTCACGATCGCGTCGCCGCTGCCCGCGTCGACCGTGGCGAGCGCGTCGGTCGGCGCGGCCGAGCCGATGCCCGGGATGGCCGTCACGGCAGACGGGTCCGTGGCCACCGAATCCGCGACCGCGGTCGAGCCGTTGGCCACCACGCCGAAGTTGTACGAGGCGCCGTTGACCAGGCCGTGGATGGTGCAGTTGTTCGTGGTGCCGTCCGCCGTCTGGCACGTGGCCTGGGCGGTCGAGTTACCCAGGTACGCCGACGCCGTGAAGCGGGCGACGGTCGAGCCACCGACGTTGGGGTCCGGCGTCCACGACACCTTGACGTCGCCGCTGACGCCCGTGGCCTCGGCTGTCACGCCCGTCGGGGGCGACAGTTTCGGGGTCGTGCTGGTCCCCGGGTCGAGGTTCTGGGTCAGGGCCACGCTGCTGTCGGCCTTGATCGCCTGAACGACGATCTTGTACGCCGTGCCGGCCACCAGCGGGGTCAGCGCACACGCGTTCGGCCCACCGTTGAGCGTGTCGCAGACCGCGATGGTCTGCGAGCCGGAGACCGCCGCGATGTGGAAGTGGTCGAAGCCGGTCGTGGTCGGCGTGCCGTCGATGTCGGTCGGGTTGACCGTGACATCGAGGCGGCGGCCGGACTGCGTCGGGTCCGACGTGATGGTCATGCCGGTGATGGCCCCACTTGTCGCAAAGGCTGGCTGGGCAACGGCGAGCGACATGCCCACCATCGCCAGCGCCGAGGCCGAACCGAGCAGGCCGCGTCTGGGCCCGGCCCGGCGGTCGCGCGATTTGCATACGTCGATCATTGCGAAACCCTCCGTTGCGAGGCGCCAGCAGTGAGTGCCGACGCGCCATCTCCTAGCAATGTATGGCTGTCGTGGACTTTCCGGAGCAAATTGGGTAATACGGCCAAATGCCATGGGTTGCGCGAAGCGCTGCCGATCTGGGGCGCGGCATGGCGAAACGGCCCGGGAGCGGGGCTCCCGGGCCGTTCAAAGATGGAGATATGCAGGGGTTTTGGCAGGCGAGGGCACCTATCGCGATGTATGCGGGGGAACCACGACGTGTGCCCTCGCCTGCCGGGTAAGACCCGCCCGATCCCTGGGGAGGACGCCTGGCCGGAGGCGTTCGGAGCCGGCGGAGGCATGCCGGCAACCGTTTCCGGGCGGATCTTTTGTGCTGCGGGACTGCGTTGCACTGGCGGGGCGCGCCGGAGTCTCCGCTTGGATCAACGATCGTGTCAGAGGAAGGTTCCCCGGTTGCCGCCCGCGCGGTGCCAGCCGCCGCGGGCCGGGGGCCGACCCAGGTCGATGCGCCAGTCGGGCATGGTTCGCAGGCTGTACAGGTCGTGACGGGCCGTCCATGCCTCGTTCCACGGCCGGCGCGACGCCTCGGCGGCGTTCTCGGCCAGGCGGCGCGGCGCGCACGGCCACTCCCGCCCGCACCACAGGCACTGGCCCTCGCCGTCGGACTCACTGTGCCGACTCAGGATCTGCGTGGCGTCCCGCCACAAGAGTCGATCGACGACGTCTGTTGGCTCGGACTGGTCAACACTGACCAACTTCCCTACCCCCAGTCTCCTCGAGGCTTCCTGAGCACCTCCGGACGAAACGTTAAACAGTCGAGCCCCAGGCCGGAGCGGACAGGGAGTGCGACATCCGGGCCGCCACACGAAAGAGGACGGCGTGGCGCCCGGTGATAATGGCGGGATGGAGAGCCCCCTCTTACCGCGTATCCGCGCCGGCGTGATCGGCGACGACCAGGTCATGTGGGGGCCGTTCGGCGCTCGCCGGGTCACCTACGCCGACTACACCGCCTCGGGCCGGGCGCTGGACTTCATCGAGCGGTTCGTGCGGGAGGAGGTGCTCCCGCGGTACGCCAACACCCACACGGAATCGTCGGGCACCGGCCTGCAGACCACGCGCCTGCGCGAGGACGCGCGGCAGATCATCAACGACGCGGTGGGCGGCGACGCCGACACCGTCGTGATCTTCACCGGCTCCGGCTCCACCGCGGCCATCGACAAGATGGTGCACATCCTCGGCCTGCGGATGCCGGCCACGCTCGAGGACCGCTACGACCTCTCGGCGCACATCCCGGCGGCCGATCGCCCGGTCGTGTTCATCGGCCCCTTCGAGCACCACTCCAACGAGTTGCCGTGGCGCGAGTCCATCGCGGACGTGGTCGTGATCCCCGAGGATCACAACGGCCACATCGACCTCGACCGGCTGCGCGCGGAGCTCGCGCGGCACGCCGACCGGCCACTGAAGATCGGATCGTTCTCGGCGGCCTCCAACGTGACCGGGATCGTCAGCGACACGCACGCGATCTCGGCGCTGCTGCACGAGCACGGCGCGCTGTCGTTCTGGGACTTCGCGGCGGCCGCGCCATACGTCGACATCGCGATGTACGGGCCGGGCCCCGGGCAGTACAAGGACGCGGTCTTCATCTCCCCGCACAAGTTCGTTGGCGGGCCGGGCACCCCCGGCGTGCTCGTGGTGCGCCGGGAGGTGCTCGCCAACCGGGTGCCGACCGTGCCCGGCGGCGGCACCGTGGACTACGTCAACCCGACGGACCACCACTACATCGCCGACCCCGCGCACCGCGAGGAGGGCGGCACCCCGGCGATCGTCGAGTCGATCCGCGCCGGCCTGGTGTTCCAGCTCAAGCAGGCGGTCGGCACGGCGACCATCCGCGCTCTCGAGGAGCACTTCCTGCGCGAGGCGATCTCGTCGTGGAAGACCAACCCCAACATCGAGATCCTGGGCAACCTTGACGCCGAACGACTGTCGATCGTGTCGTTCGTCATCAAGAAGCCCGGGGGACGGTACCTCCACCACAACTTCGTCGTATCGCTGCTCAACGACCTGTTCGGCATCCAGGCGCGGGGCGGCTGCTCGTGCGCCGGGCCCTACGGCCACCGGCTGCTGGGCATCGACATCGAGCGCTCGCACCGCTTCGAGCAGGAGATCATCGCGGGCTGCGAGGGGATCAAGCCCGGGTGGGTGCGGGTCAGCTTCAACTACTTCATCTCGGAGACGGTCTTCCGCTACATCGTCGACGCGGTACACCTGGTGGCCACGCACGGCTGGGCGCTGCTGCCGCAGTATCGCTTCGATCCGTACACGGGCCTGTGGAAGCACCGCGACGGCGTGGTCGAGCCGCCGCTGCGCCTGTCCTCGGTGACCTACTCCCCGGACGGCGCGCTGACCTGGCCGGCCCGCCACGAGCGGGCCCCCGAATCGGACTTGGCGGGATATTTGCGGTACGCCCGCGAATTGTGTGACTCGCTGCCGGTCGGGGAGGAGCCCTCCGGCGTCGTCTCGGCCAACTTCGAGGCCCTGCGGTGGTTCGACCTCCCGGCGGTATCGCTGTTGGCGTAACCGGCCCGGGCATTGCCGGCTTTTGATGCGCGTTCTGCTGGACATGGACCCTGAAACCGATGCGCTCGACGCGTACAGCCGGGTCGTCTCCACCGTGGCCGCCACCCTGCTGCCGAGCGTGGCCAGCCTGACCGTGCGCAGCCGCCGCGGAGGGGGAGCCGGCTCGGCCGTCGTCTACACCCCGGACGGCTTCGTCCTGACCTCCGCCCACGTGGTGGCCGGCGCCGACGGCGGCGTCGCCGAGTTCACCGACGGCACCCAGACCCGCTTCGACGTGGTCGGCGCCGACCCCCTGGCCGACCTGGCCGTGCTGCGCATCCGCGAGCCCGGCGTCCCGCCCGCGACCCTGGGCAACGCCGACGACCTGCGCATCGGCCAGCTCGTCGTGGCCGTGGGCAACCCCCTGGGGCTGGCCGGCTCGGTCACCGCCGGCGTGGTCAGCGCCCTGGGCCGCTCCCTGCCGGTCCGCGACGGCCGCCACTCCCGCCTGATCGACGACGTCATCCAGACCGACGCGGCACTCAATCCCGGCAACTCGGGCGGGGCGCTGGCCGACTCGGCGTCCCGGGTCGTCGGCATCAACACGGCGGTCGCCGGCATCGGGCTGGGGCTGGCCGTCCCGATCAACGGCACGACCCGGCTCATCGTGTCGGAGCTCATGTCCACGGGCCGGGTGCGGCGGGCCTGGCTGGGCGTGGCCGGCGCGACGGTACCGCTCCCCCAGCCCCTGGCCGCCCGCCTGGGCCAGTCGAAGGGCCTGCGGCTGGCCGAGGTGGTGCCCGAGAGCCCGGCGGGGCAGGCCGGCCTCTACGTGGGGGACGTGATGCTGGCCGCGGGCGGCCGGCCCATCACGGGCGTGCAGGACGTCCTGCGGCTGATGCTGGGGCCGGCGATCGGTTCGCGGCTGCCCATCACGGTGCTGCGCAAGGACGCCCTCGTCGACGTGGTGGCGATCCCGGCGCCTCTGGAGTGACGGCGGCGAATCGGCGCATTTTCGATAAGTCGGGCGCTCCGCGCCACGACTTATCGGATTTATACCCTGACAGGGCATATTTCCGACATGTCGTGGCGCGGAGCGCCCGACATGTCGCTTTTGCACTGACGGTCGGTTCTTGCCGACCCGCCGGTTCACGGACCGGCCAGCTTCGGGCGGCCAGCGTTTTGGGCCGATCAGCTTTGGGCCGACCAGCTTGGAGCCGGGGGCACCTTGGATCGGCCAACTTTAGGTCGGGGCCACCTTTGGAACGGCCAGCTTTAGGTCATCAGGGCCAGCTTGGCGAGGCGGCGCGCGGCCGCGTTGCGGGCGCTGTCGGCCTCCTTCTTGGCCGCGGCGGTCTCGGCGACGACCTGCTTTGGGTCGGTCGCGGCGCCCCGCTCGGGCGAGGCGCCGCGCACGGACCTCAGGCGAGGCGCTCCAGGATCATCGCCATGCCCTGGCCGCCGCCCACGCACATCGTCTCGAGACCGATGGACTTGTCGTGCCAGTTCAGGGAGTTGATCAGGGTGCCGGTGATGCGGGCGCCGGTCATGCCGAAGGGGTGGCCGACCGCGATGGCGCCGCCGTTCACGTTGAGCTTGTCCAGGGGGATGCCCAGGTTGCGGTACGACGGGATGACCTGCGCGGCGAAAGCCTCGTTGATCTCGACCAGGTCCACGTCGTCGATGGTCATGCCAGCGCGCTTCAGGGCGCTGCGGCTGGCCTCCACCGGGCCGATGCCCATGATCTCCGGGGACATGGCGGTCACGCCCGTGGAGACGATCCGGGCCAGCGGGGTGATGCCCAGCTCGCGGGCCTTGGTGTCGCTCATGACGACCACCGCGGCGGCGCCGTCGTTGAGCGGGCAGCAGTTGCCGGCGGTCACCCGGCCGTCGGGGCGGAAGACCGGCTTCAGGCCGGCCACGGCCTCGTAGGTCACGCCCGGGCGGGGGCCGTCGTCGGCCGAGACGACCTCGCCGGTCGGGGTCGTCACCGGCGTGATCTCGCGGGCCCAGAAGCCCTTGCGGATGGCCTCCTCGGCGAGGTTCTGCGACCGTACGCCGAACTCGTCCATGTCCTGGCGGGTCACGCCCTCGATCTCGGCCAGGTTCTCGGCGGTCTGGCCCATGGCGATGTAGATGTCCGGGAGCTCGCCGTCCTCGCGCGGGTCGCGCCAGGCCTCGGCGCCGCCCTCGGAGCGCTTCGTGGTGCGGGCGTAGGCGCCGGCGAAGGCCGGGTTCTGCCACGGGCCGCCGACCAGGGCCTGGGCGTCGGGGGGCAGGGTGTCGGAGTTGCCGCGGGCGAAACGGGAGACGCACTCGACGCCGGCCGAGATGAAGACGTCGCCCTCGCCGGCCTTGATGGCGTGGAAGGCCATGCGGGTGGTCTGCAGCGATGAGGCGCAGTAGCGGGTGGTGGTGGCGCCCGGCAGGTGGTCGAAGCCCAGCAGCGTGCTCACCACGCGGGCCATGTTGAAGCCCTGTTCGCCGCCGGGCAGGCCGCAACCCAGGTAGAGGTCCTCGATCTCCCGGGGGTCGAGCTGCGGCACCTTGTCCAGCGCGGCGCGGATGATGGTGGCAGCAAGATCGTCGGGGCGGAGGTCGCGCAGCGATCCCTTGACGGCACGGCCGATCGGGGACCGGGCGGTGGCAACGATGACAGCTTCCGGCATGATCTCGATGCTACCGGGAGGTAACCGCGCCGCACCCCGCACACGGCGCCCAGCAACGAGTGCAGAAATGTCACAGCCGGACGGTCACACCCCGCGGCGCAGGGCGGCGGCCTCCTCGACGGCGGGGAGCAGGGCGTGGGCCCAGACGCGGTACCCGTCGGCGGAGGGGTGGAAGCCGTCGTGGCACAGCGTGCCCTCGTCCGCCCGGAACACCGCGCCGGTGCGGGCAGCCAGGTCTACCACCACCGCGCCGCCCGCCCCCGCCGCCGCGGCCTGCTGGCGGGCCACCCGCCGGCTGCGCAGGCCCAGCAGCTGGCGCAGGGGCGGGGCGAAGGCCCGCAGCGCGCCGAAGTCGGGGCAGGTGCCGACGACCACCGGGATGCCGGCGTCGTGCAGCCGGCGGCAGGCCGTGCCCAGGTGCTCGGCGGCCTCGGCGGCCCGGCCGAGATGGGTCACGTCGTTGGTGCCGACCAGCACCAGGGCCACGTCGGGCGCCGGGCCGACCAGCGCGCGGGCGACCTGGGTCGCCAGGTCGGCGGAGCGGGAGCCGGCGACGGCGACGCTGGACAGCTCGACCCGCCGGCCCGCGGTGCCCTCCGCGAGCAGGGCGGCGAGCTGGCCGCCGACCGTGTCGGCCACCCGGTCGACGCCGACCCCGAGGGCCGTCGCGTCGCCGAGCAGGACCAGGCGCATCGGGGGCTTGCCGGCCGCGCCGATGGACGAGCGCATGGCCAGGCGCATGTCGGGCTTGGCATAGTTTCGGGTGCGGGCGGCGACCGCCTGGGCGGCCAGCACCGCGGCCCCACCGACGGTGCCGGCGATGACGGTCACGGCGGCCACCTTGGCGAGGCGCTTGACGATGCTCACGCCGTCACCTCCGTTCCGGGTGTCTTGGCTCAGGGGTAGAACCGGACCAAAGCCGAGACTAACGGGCGAACGTGTCCGCGGCCTCCGGTCGAGAACCACATCACGCGGCACCTTGCGAACAGCGCGCCCGCCGTCGGCCGCACCGCGCCGAAGCCGAACGGAACAGCACGGACCGAATACGGGCAGGTCAGGCCGCCTCCGCCGCCCGGTCCGGGGTCCGGTCGGCCGCCTGGGGCAGCCGGTGCCACACCCGGCGGCGCAGCTGGGCCCAACGGCCCGCCGGCCCGCGGTCGCGCCCGGCCACCTGGGCCGCGCTGACCTCGGTGCCGGGGCTCTGGGCGGCCTCGACGGCGGCCTGCGGCAGCGACCGCACGCCCTCGCCCGCCCGCAGCGGCACGCCGGCCGCAGGGGCCGGGGCCGGCTCGGTGAGCGCGGCGACGACGGTCGGCAGCACCGCCCGGGCGGCGGCGAGGTAGCCGGCGCCGGAGGGGTGGAACCGGTCGAAGCTGAACATGCGGTCGGGCTCGGCGTAGAACAGCTCGCCCAGCAGGTCGCCGAGTGACACCGTGCGCCCGCCGGCCTCGACCACCGCGATCGTCTGGGCGGTCGCCATCTGCCGGCTCCAGCGCCGGGCCAGCCAGCGCAGCGGCGGCTGGATCGGGCGGATGGTGCCCAGGTCGGGGCAGGTCCCGACGACCACCTCGACGCCCGCCCCGCGCAGCGCGCGCACGGCGGACACCAGGTTGCCGACGGCGGTGTGGACGCTCACCCGGTGGGTCACGTCGTTGCCGCCGATGCAGATGACGGCGATGTCGGGCTGCTGGCGCAGGGCCACCTCGACCTGCGGGGCCAGGCCCTTCGACTCGGAGCCGACGACGGCCAGGCAGCGCATCCGCACCGGGCGCCGCAGCTGCTCGGCGAGGCCGGCCGCGACGGAGGCGGCGAAGGTCTCGCTCGGGCGCTCGGCGCCGTAGCCGGCGGCCGAGGAGTCGCCCAGCACGACCAGGCGGACGAGCTCACCGGGGAAATGCGCGCCGTAGACGCCGTCCGCGCGGGGTGGCGGGCCGACCACCGTGGGGATCGTCTTGCGGGCCAGAAGGGCCTGGCCGAGGACCAGTCCGTAGAACAGTGCTCCCGCGCCGGCGACGCCCCCGCCGCCGACCACCGCCGCCGCAGCTATCCGCCGTGCCCGCTCCGACTGCAAAAACACCACCGCTGTGTGCCCTTTCCCCTGCCCAAGGTCCCCGCGAACCCGAGGCTCCCAAGTTCCGCGAACCCGCAGGCGCCCAGGGTCCGCGAACCCGCAAGCGCCCAAGTCCGCGAACCCGGGGCTCCCCAGGTCCCCGCGAACCCGAGGCTAACCCCCACTCTGCGGACGTTTGCCGTTATTGGTCCGCATCCCGATCGTCCTCATCCCGACCGATCGGGGCCGGCCCGGTGCAGCGAGATCCGGATCAGCACCCGCTGGTCCCGCAGCATCGCCGCGCGGTAGTCCTCCCAGTCGGGGTGGTCCCCTCCGGTTGCCCGCCGGTAGTAGTCGACCAGACCTTCCACGCTCTGCGGCGGGTCGACGATCGCCGCCTCGCCCTCGACCTGGATCCAACGGCCGAAGAAGCCGTCGGGAAGCACGCACAGCGCCGCCCAGGGGTCGCGCCGCAGGTTGCGCACCTTGTAGGCGGGGACGCGGCTGCTGATCAGGACCCGCCCCTCGGCGTCGACGACGGCCAGCACCGGCGACATCTGCACCCCGCCGTCGGCCCGGCGGGTGGCCAGCACTGCCTGGTGCTGCTCGGCGATCACGGCCCGCGCCGCATCGAGATCCATGTCGTCATTCTTACCTCGGCGCCCCGTGACCGGCGACGTTACATTCATAGCCAAGACAGAGAGGGCGGTCACCATGGCGGAGAGTGCGCTGCGACGGCGGATGGCACTGACGGCGCTGCTGCGGGTGTTCAAGGCGGACACGCCCGGCATCGGCAAGCGGCTGGCCGCGCTGCCAAGAATGATCAAGGCGACGATGAAGCGGGAGTACGACGGCGGGGCCCGGCTGGCCATGCTCGCCGCCGCCGGCGTCTACATCATCTCCCCCATCGATGCCGTCCCCGAGGCCTTCCTGCTGGTCTTCGGCCTGGTGGACGACCTGGCCGTGGCCGGGTACTTCGCCGGCGCCCTCATGGACGAGCTGGAGCGCTTCCTGGAGTGGGAGAAGCTGCGCGACAACGTCATCGCGGGCCACGTGATCCGATAGAAAGCCAACGCCCGTTAGGCTTGGCGACGTGCGCTACTACGACAACGTCGTCGAGTTGGTGGGCAACACGCCCCTGGTTCGGCTCCGCAACGTCACGACCGGCATCTCCGCCACCGTCCTGGCCAAGGTCGAATACCTGAACCCGGGCGGCAGCGTGAAGGACCGCATCGCCCTGCGGATGGTCGAGGAGGCCGAGAAGGCCGGCCTGCTGCGCGAGGGCGGCACGATCGTCGAGCCCACCTCCGGCAACACCGGGGTCGGGCTGGCGCTGGTGGCGCAGCTCAAGGGGTACCGCTGCGTCTTCGTCTGCCCCGACAAGGTCAGCGAGGACAAGCAGAACGTGCTGCGCGCCTACGGCGCGGAGGTCGTCGTCTGCCCGACCGCCGTCGCCCCCGAGGACCCGCGCTCCTACTACAACGTCTCCGACCGCCTGGCCCGCGAGATCCCCGGCGCCTGGAAGCCCGACCAGTACGCCAACCCGGCCAACCCGCGCTCCCACTACGAGACGACGGGGCCGGAGGTCTGGGAGCAGACCGAGGGCCGGGTGACGCACTTCGTGGCGGGCGTCGGCACCGGCGGGACCATCTCGGGTGCGGGCCGGTACCTCAAGGAGGCCTCCGAGGGCAGGGTGCGCGTCGTCGGGGCCGACCCCGAGGGCTCGGTCTACTCGGGCGGCACCGGCCGGCCGTACCTCGTCGAGGGCGTCGGCGAGGACTTCTGGCCCACCACCTACGACCGCGGCATCTGCGACGAGATCGTCGAGGTCTCCGACAAGGAGTCCTTCGACCTCACCCGGCGCCTGGCCCGCGAGGAGGGGCTGCTCGTCGGCGGCTCCTGCGGCATGGCCGTGGCCGCCGCGCTGAAGGTGGCGCGCGCCGCCGGCCCCGACGACGTCGTGGTGGTCCTGCTGCCGGACGGCGGCCGGGGGTACCTCTCCAAGATCTTCAACGACGACTGGATGGCCCGCTACGGCTTCCTGCGCACCGCCGAGCAGACCCCGACGGTGGCCGACGTGCTGGTCGGCAAGGACGGCCGGATGCCGGGCATGGTGCACGTGCACCCCAACGAGACGGTCCGCGACGCGATCGACTACATGCGTGAGTACGGCGTGTCCCAGCTGCCCGTCCTCAAGGCCGAGCCGCCGGTCGTCACCGGTGAGGTGGCCGGCTCGATCGCCGAGCGCGACCTGCTCGACGCGCTCTTCTCCGGCCAGGCCCACCTGCACGACATGGTCGAGCGCCACATGTCGGCGCCGCTGCCGATGATCGGCGGCGGTCAGCCGGTGAGCGAGGCCGTCGCGCTGCTGGAGAAGGCGGACGCGGCGGTGGTGCTGGTGGACGGCAAGCCGGCGGGCGTGCTCACCCGCCAGGACCTGCTCGCCCACCTCACGTAAAGGCACCCCGCAGGTTGTTGATCCGCTCAGCGGCGTCCGTCTGCACCGCGGCCGGCGCGAACCGCCGCAGGTCGGCGGCGACCACCGTGAGCTGATCGGGCAGCGCCAGGTCGTTGTCGAGCCGGGGCACGAGGAGCGTGGGACGCCCCTCGGCCTCGGCACAGCGATCGGCCATCCACTGCACCAGGTCGTGCATCAGGTCGGCCCTGGAGGCCCCGGACACGCTCGTGCCCGGTCCGGCTCGATCCGGCTTCGCGCCGATCGACCCAGACCAGGCGGACGCCGCCCATCGGGGCGGCGTCCAGTGTGAGACCTGACCGACCAGCTTGCGCACGGCGGCGCCCAGCTGATCTTCGTCCGACATCAGCGGCGCAGGTAGCTCAGCAGGCGCAGGATCTCGTAGTACAGGAAGATCAGGCCGACCAGGATGCCGAAGGCGCAGTACCAGGCGTACTTCTCCGGCAGGCCGTAGCGCATGCCCTGCTCGATCGCGTCGAAGTCGAGGATGAACGTCAGCGCGCCGACCACGATGATCACGATGCTGAAGATGATCGGGACCAGGCCCACGGAGCCGCTGGTGCCGTAGTCGCGCAGGCCCAGGTTGAGCCCGAACAGGTAGAACAGCCAGTTGGCGAAGCTCAGGACCACGACGCCGATCAGGGCGCCGATGACCATCTTCGTGAACCGGGGCGTGGCCCGCAGCACCCGCAGCTTGTAGAGCACGGCCATGACCGCGAAGATGCCGAACGTGCCGATCACGGCCTGGATGACGATGCCGGAGTACCAGTGCTCGAAGGCCCGGCTGATGATGCCGAGCGCGATGCCCTGCAGCGCGGCGTAGGGGATGATGACGGCCGGGCTGGTGATCCGCCGGAAGGAGACGACCAGGCCGAGGACCAGGCCGGCGATGCTCGACATGATCGCGGCGAAGTAGGTGACCGGGCTGCTGGCAGGCAGCAGCACCCAGGCACCCGCGCCGACGACGCCGGTGATCGCGAGCAGCGCGATGGTGCGGACGACGACGTCGTCCATGGTCATGGTGCGGGGCTGGACGGGCGCGCCGGGGTAGCCGGGCGCATACCCGGTCTCGTAACGGGAAGCCCGCGCCGCCTCGCCAAGGCGGGTGAGCACCGGGTTGGAACTCTGCACGATCAGCCTCCAGGGCGTCTCATTCACGTGTACGACCAGGGTACCGCGAATGGGCGCGCCGAAAACGGCCACCATACAGTGAGACGTGACGGTTTGATGAAAAAAGCCCACAACGTGTGTGCCCGGGGCGGGGTTCGAACCCGCACGCCTCGCGGCAGCCGCTTTTAAGGCGGCCGTGTCTGCCGTTCCACCACCCGGGCGTAGAAACGCGTCTCACGGTAGCCCGTCCGACGAAGCATCAACACCGACAAGGGGACGGCCGTTACTGTCATCCGGGTGACCAGCGCCCCGCAGACCGACGAGGCAAGGACTGCGCCGGTCGAGCAGCCAACATCAACCGGTTCGCCGATGCGCTCGCCGCGCACATGGACTATAGATGCCGCCGCGGGTTTGCTGTTTGCCCTGGCCGGGGCCCTGGTGACCCGCGGGCTGTGGCCGTCGCCATCGACCCGGGCGCTCTCGGGCAACCCCGCCGACCAGGCGCTGGGCGAATGGTTCCTCGCCTACGCGACCCGAGCGTACCGCGGCGACTTCTCCTTCGTGACCGGTGCACTGAACGCACCCGACGGAGTGAACCTCCTCGGCGTCGGCATCCTCTTCGCGCCCCTGACGCTGGCGCTGGGCGCGCCCGTGACCTTCGCCGTGGTGGCCGGGTCCAACCTGGCCGCCAACGCCACCGGGTGGTACCTGCTGCTGGCCCGCGGCGCCGGCCTGCACCGCCTGGCCGCCCTCATCGGCGGCGCCTTCTGCGGCTTCGCGCCCGGCATGGTGAGCGAGTCCAACGGGCACCTGCACCTGACGGCGGCCTGGCTGGTCCCCCCGATCGTGTGGTGCGCGACGCGGCCGACCCCGCGCAAGGGGGTGCTGCTCGGCGCGCTCGTGGCCGGGCAGTTCTTCCTCGGCGAGGAGGTGCTGTTCCTCGCGGTGTTCACGCTGGCGCTCGTCGGCCTCGCCTACGCGGCCACCGCCGCCCGCACGGGGGCCCTGGCCTGGGCACGGGAGGCGCTGCCGGGGCTCGGAATCGCCGCCGCCGTCGCCGGGGCGCTGCTGGCCTACCCGCTGTGGGTGCAGTTCTCCGGGGCGCAGGCCGCCCGCGGCGGGGCGTTGCGGCCCGAGTTCGCCTCCGCCGACGTGCGCAGCTTCGCCGCCATCTCACCGCGGTCGCTGGCCGGCGGCGACGGGGCGGCCTCGCTGGCGAGCGGGCCGTCGGAGTACACCGCCTTCTTCGGCGCCCCCGTGCTCATCGTGGTGCTCGGCGCGACCGTGTGGATGTGGCGGCGCCCGGCGGTGCTCGCGTGCGCGGTGGCGTCGGCGGTGCTGCTCGCGCTGTCGCTCGGGCCGCGGGCCGGGCCCTACGCGCTGCTGGACGGCCTGCCGGTGGTCGAGCGGGCGCTGCCGACCCGCTTCGCGCTCGCCGCGATCCCCCTGCTGGCCTTCGTGCTGGCGCAGGCGGTGCACGCCGCGCTGACCCAGACCGAGACGCTCGGGCTGCTGGTGCCGGTGGCCGTGGTGGCCGCGCTCGTGCCGCTGGTGCCGCTGCCGCTGCCGACGGCGCCGCGACCGCCGGTGCCGAGGTTCTTCGCCGAGGGGTACTGGCGCGGCTTCGCCCCCCGCGACGGCACGATCGTGCCCGTGCCGCTGCCGGACGCCCGGGATCCGCAGGCGCTGCGCTGGGCGGCGGCCACCAACGTCGCGTTCGCCACGCCGCAGGGCCGCTTCATCGGGCCGTACGGCAGCGACGGCCGCAGCTACCCGCGACCGACCGCCCTGCTGCTGCGCCACGCGGTGGACAACGGCGACCCGCCCCCGCTCACCGACGCCGACCGGATGGCCCTGCGCCGGGACATCGCCTACTGGCGCGCCTCCTGCTTCGTGCTCGCCGACGGCCAGCCGGGCGCCGAGGCGCTGAAGAGCACCCTCGACACCCTGCTGGGCCCGGGCGAGCGCGTCGCCGACGTGTGGGTGTGGCGCGCCAGAGGCTAGGCGGTTAGGCGGCCTTCCGCGCCGCCGTGTCGGGCGTGCGGACGGGCAGCGGGATCGGCACCGCGACCTCGGTGAACGCCTCGCGCGGCTCGTGCAGCGAGCCGAGCGCGACGACCTCGCGGCGCAGCACCAGCTGGAGGGTCCAGTCGACGAGCACCCGGATCTTGCGGTTCAGGGTCGGGATGCGGCTCAGGTGGTACGTCCGGTGCATGAACCACGCCGGAAGGCCCCGCACCTTGATGCCGTAAACCCGCGCCGCGCCCTTGTAGAGCCCGAGGCCGGCCACCGAGCCGACGTGCTTGTGCCGGTAGTCGACCGGCTTGCGCCCGCGCACCACGGCGGCGATGTTGTCGGCCAGCTGCGACGCCTGGCGCACCGCGTGCTGGGCGCTGGGCGAGCACAGGGCAGCGGGGTCGGACGAGGTGAGGTCCGGCACCGCGGCGCAGTCGCCGGCGCTCCAGGCCCCCTCGACCACGTTGCCCTCGGCGTCGACCACCTGCAGCGTCGGCTTGCAGGTGATGGCGCCGCGCGGGCTGAGCGGCAGGTCGGTGTCCTCCAGCATCGGGTGCGGCTTCACGCCGGCGGTCCACACGATGGTGTCGGCCTCGAAGGCTTCCCCGTCGGAGAGCTTGACCAGGCCGTCGACGCACGACTCGAGCCGCGTGCCGAGCCGGATGTCGATGCCGCGCCGGGTGAGCTGGACCGCGGTGTAGGCGCCCATCTCGGGGCCGACCTCGGGCAGGATGCGGTTGGCCGCCTCGACCAGCATGAAGCGGACCTCGTCGTTCGGGATCTCCGGGTAGTACCGCAGCGCGCCCCGGACCATGTCCTCCATCTCGGCGAGCGCCTCGACGCCGGCGTAGCCGCCGCCGACGAAGACGAAGGCCAGCGCCCGCCGGCGGGTGGCCGGGTCGGTCGTGGTCGCCGCGACGTCGAGCCGGTCCAGCACGCTGTTGCGCAGGAACACCGCCTCGCCGATGGTCTTGAAGCCGACCGCCTGCTCGCGCAGGCCCGGGATCGGCAGTGTGCGCGAGACCGAGCCGGGGGCCACCACGATGTGGTCGTACGGCACCTCGCGGGCCGGCCCGATGATCGGCTGGACGATGGCCACCTTGCGGTGGTGCTCGATGCTCGTCACCGTGCCGGACAGCACGTGGCACCGCTTGAGCTCGCGGCGCAGCGGGACCACGCTGTGCCGGGGCGAGATATTGCCGGCCGCCGACTCGGGCAGGAACGGCTGGTAGGTCATGTGTGGCTGAGGGTCGACCACGGTGACCTCAGCCTCGTGCAGGTTGAGCTTCTTGGACAGGCGCAGGGCGGCATAAAGCCCGACGTGCCCGGCACCGACGATCAGGATTCGCTTCGCAGCCACGAAAACAACGCTAGCCACGCGGACGCCGCCCGATCAGTCAGGCGGAGGACATGTAATGAGCGTTACCCGGGCTGTAACGGCCGCCACAACCACCGAAGCCCGTCGATGGACGGCCGGTTACCTCCGGGCCAACGCTCAGGCGCGGCGGGCTATCAGGTAGGCCAACGCGCCGGCCGCCACGACGCCGACCAGCGAGGCGACGAGGAACACAGGGCCGACGGTCAGCTTGACCACCAGCAGGAGTGCCACGCTCACGATCGCGCTTGCCGCGACGATGCCACCGGCCCGCAGCAGCCAGCCGACCAGCACGCCCGGGGAGAGCACGGCGTCGTACGGCAGCACCGCGGCCAGGGCGGCGAGGGAGTGCATGAGGTACAGCGTCGTGGACAGCGTCACCAGCCGGACCACGTCGTCGACCGGCTCGCCGTAGACCAGCGTGCCGGCCAGCCAGCCGAAGACGCAGGCGAACACGGCCAGCCCGACCATCCGGGTGCGCGGAAAGGCGGCCGGCAGCAGGGCGACCACCCCGGCGATGCCGATGGCGGCGACGCTGCGCAGGACCTCGGAGGGGAAGGCGAGCACCATGCTCAGCGCGGCGAACACGGCCACGCCGGCCCGCACCAGCAGGGGGCCGGCCGAGGCGCGCTCGACCAGGTCGCGGGCGTGGCCGATGCGGCCGGAGAAGTATTCCTGCAGTTCCTCGAACATCTACGCGGTCACCGTCCGGCCGACCGCCACCCGGGCCACGCCCTGCAGCACCTCGTCGAGGCTTCCCGCGCCGCCCCAGGCCACCACCGGCACCCCGTGCTCGCGCAGCTGGCCGATGATCGCCTCGCGCTCCAGCCGCCACATCCGCTGCGCGACGTCGCCCCACTTGCCCGTGGCGCGCACCCGCACCGCCGGATCCGCGAGGGTGTCCACCGCCACCACGAACCTCCCGGCGCGGGCCAGGTTGGCCAGCATGGCCGCCGACCGCACGTCCAGCAGCGGGGTGAGCACCATCACCAGCGCGTTGGCCTGGACCATGTGCGGGCCGAACGACGACGGCGGGGGCTCGTCGTGCTCGCCGGGCGCCACGTCCAGCAGGAACTCCAGGGCCGTCATGTAGTGCCGCCGGCCGCTCGCCGCGCGCAGGTGGCGCATGGTGCCGCCGTACTGCAGCAGCGCCACCCGGTCGCCCCGGTGCAGGTAGTGCTCGGCGATGCCGGCCGCGGCCCGCACGGTGACGTCGAGCACCGAGGCCCGCCCGTCGATGCCGCCGGAGCGCCCGGCCTCGTGCAGCGCGTCGAGCAGCACCACGACCTCGGCGTCGCGGTCTGACAGCGTGCTGACCACGTGGATCTCGCGGGAGCGCAGCGAGACCCGCCAGTCGATGCGCCGCAGCCGGTCGCCCGGGCCGAAGCGGCGCACCCCGGCCAGCTCGCCGCCCTCGCCGGTGCGCCGGGAGCGGTGCCCGCCGACGTGCCCGGCCGCGCGGGGCATCGCCTCGGCCGCGTCGAAGTGCTCGGTCGCCGGGTAGGCCTTGAGCGGCAGCGCCGGCGTCTGCACGGGCCGGCTGATGAGCAGCCCGTCGGCGGCGATCGCGTGCGCGGTCACCGGCCCGAGCGGGTGCCGGCCCCAGCGCAGGATCCGGCCCTCCAGCTCGACGCCGGCGAGGGTGCCGGCCTCGACGTTGACCGCGTAGGGGCGGTCGGTGTGGCGCAGGCGGACCCACCGCGGCACCACCGCGCGCACCACGACCAGGTCGAAGCCGGTCGGGTTGGGGTTGCCGAGGTTGACGGTGACGCCGAGGTCGTTGCCCTCGACGAGGAACGGCTCGGCCGCGGTGACCTCGACCACGGGCACCCGGCGGGGCCGGCGGACCAGCGAGATCGCGGTGCCGATCGCGAACGGCGTGGCCAGCACGACGAGGTTGTACTGCCCGATGAGCACGGCGACGAAGACGAGCACCCCGACGATCAGCACGGCCCGGCCCAGCGCCCGGGTCGGCTCGAACGCCCGGGCGTGGGATCGGGGCGCGCCCCGCTCAGCCACGCCTTCCGCCGTACGTGGGCATTGCGCCGCTGGCCGGGGCCGGGGTCTGGGCGAGCACCTCGCCCACCACCGAGCGCGGGTCGATGCGCTTGAGCCACATCTCCGGTCGCAGCGAGATGCGGTGGGCCAGCGCCGGGACGGCGACCGCCTTGACGTCCTCGGGCACCACGTAGTCGCGCCCGCTGAGCGCGGCCGCGGCCCGGGACAGCAACAGCAGCGCGAGCGAGCCGCGGGGCGAGGCGCCGACCAGCACGTGCGGGTGGACCCGGGTGGCCGCAGCGAGGGAGACGATGTACCGCCCGATGGAGTCCTCCACCACGACGTCCTCGAGCGCCGCCTGCATGGCCAGCAGGGTCTCGGGGTCGACGACCGGCTCGAGGTTGGCCTCCTCCTGCCGGCGCGACATCCGGCGGCGCAGCACGTCCCACTCCTCGTCGGCCTCCGGGTAGCCGAACGACACCCGCAGCAGGAACCGGTCGAGCTGGGCCTCCGGGAGTGGGTACGTCCCCTCGTACTCGATCGGGTTGGCCGTGGCGAGCACGTGGAACGGGGCGTCCAGCCGGTAGGTCGCGCCCTCGACCGACACCTGCCGCTCCTGCATGGCCTCCAGCAGCGCCGACTGCGTCTTCGGCGGCGTGCGGTTGATCTCGTCGGCCAGCAGCAGGTTGGTGAAGACCGGGCCAGCCCGGAACGTGAACTCGTGGTTGCGCTGGTCGTAGAGGAACGACCCGGTGACGTCGGCCGGCAGCAGGTCCGGGGTGAACTGCAGCCGCCGGAAGCCGATGCCCAGCGCCTGGGCGAACGAGCGCGCGGTCAGCGTCTTGCCCAGGCCCGGCAGGTCCTCCAGCAGCACGTGGCCGCCGGCGAGGATGCCGGCCAGGACCAGCTCGAGGGAGTCGCGCTTGCCGACGACCACCGTGCCGACCTGGTCCAGGACCACCTTGGCGATCCGGCCCACCTCGGCCGGTGCGAGCGTCTTCATAGCGCCTCCACCTTTGCGACGATCGATGCTAAGTCCTGCGGGCTGGGCACGCGGGACGGTGTGTAGTGCAGCAACTGCCAGAGCTCCTCGCCGACCAGCTCGCGGGCCTGCTCGGGGGCCGCGGCCAGGGTGATGCCGTGGCGCTCGCGCAGCCGGGCGTCGACGAGGTCGGTGAAGCGCGGGACGACCAGGGCGGCGAACCGGCCGGGGTCGCGCTCGCCCCACACGAGCCGGTCGTTCCACTTGGCCACGGCCAGCAGGATGCCGTCGCCGGCCGGGATGGCGTCGCGCAGCTCGCGGCGGGTCGGCCGGTCGTCGCGGGCCGCCGCGCCTTCCTTCGGCGGGTGCACCGGCCGCAGCCCGGCGCCGGTCACCGCGGGCGGCAGCAGGTCGGCGTGCACCTGCACGAGCGCCTCCCGCATCACCTGGATGGCCACGATCGACAGGAGCACGAGGGGGTACGACACGGAGTAGCCGACCACGTACAGCACCCCGCACCCGACCGAGGTCAGCGCGACGGCGATGAAGACCCGGCGGATCCACCAGCGCGTGTCGAAGGGCCGGGACGGCCGGCGGGTCGGGCGGGCGTCGGGCCGCGGGGCCGAGCGCCCGGTGTCGAACAGCTCGTCGAGGCCGACCACCCGTTCCTCACGAGGCACCCGGGACACCCCCCTGCATCGCCCGGCCGACGCCGGACAGCTCGGCGCGGATCTGGCGCAGGGCGGCGATCGCGTCGTGCCGCGAACGCTCGCCGACGGGGTGGGTGGCGTAGCGGGCCTCGCGGTACACCTCGGCGAACCCCTCCAGCGTCGGGCGGCTCACCTGGTGGGCCGAGAGCAGGCGGGTGACCAGCTCGGTCGGGCTGTCGCCGACCAGGCGGGGGGTCCCGGCGGCCGCGGCGGCGCGCTCCAGGCGCACCCAGCACGCGATGACCGCCTTGCGCGGGTCGGCGTCGGTGTCGGTGAGCTCGACCAGGCCCGCCTCGACGGCGGCCATGACCTCCTCACCCGCGGCCGCGGTCATGGGCTTGGGCTGCTCGGGCTCGACGAAGAGCCGCGGCTTCTGCTTCGGGGCGCGGTTGCGGACCAGGTGGTAGACCAGGGTGCCGACCAGGACCGCGATCAGCACGACGCACAGGGCGGCCATGCCGTACGTGACCCAGGACGGCAGCGCGAAGGAGTCCCCGGCGTCGGCGGGCGGCGACTCGGTGAACAGGTCGATCTGGCTCGTCGGCGCGCTCGTCGGCGTCGGCCCGGGCGTGTCCTGGTCGGGCAACGGCACGTTGGTGATCTCGGGCGAGGACATCGCGGCGGCGGCCGCCGCGACGGCGAGCACGGCCACGACGCCCAGCACCGGCAACCAGCGGCTGAAGGTGCGGTCCGTGGCCCTCACTGGCATCCCGTCGCTCTACGAAAGCCCGGCGAGCTCCTTCGCCCGGGCGAAAACCTCGTCCAGCATTCCTGGCGTGAGCCGACCGGTAAAGGTGTTCTGCTGGCTCACGTGGTAACAACCGAGCAACGCGGGGGCGCCGTCGGCCCGCCACAGCGTGCCGTGACCGAAAGGCACCTTCCGCGCCGGTGCTACACCGTAGACGGCGCGCGCGGCGGGCCAGAAGGCGGCCCACGCGAACGCGCCGAGCGCCACCACGACCCGCAGGTCGGGGACGAGTTCGCGCATCTCGCGGTGCAGGAAGGGGGCGCAGTTGTCGCGCTCGGCCGGGGTGGGCTTGTTGTCCGGCGGGGCGCAGCGCACCGCGGCGAAGATCCGGGTGCCGCGCAGCGTGAGACCGTCGTCGCTGGACGTGCTGGTGGGCTGGTTGGCCAGGCCGGCGCGGTGCAGGGCGGCGAAGAGGACGTCGCCGGAGCGGTCGCCGGTGAAGATCCGGCCGGTGCGGTTGCCGCCGTGGGCGGCCGGCGCCAGCCCAAGGATGGCGATGGGCGCCCGGTGCGGGCCGAAGCCTGGCACCGGGCGCCCCCAGTACTCCTCATCGCGGAACGCCGCCCGCTTGGTCGCCGCGACCTCCTCCCGCCACGCCACCAGGCGGGGGCAGCGGCGGCACACGGTGATCTCGGCGTCGAGCCGGTCGAGCGCGTCTCCCACCCGTCGAACGTTAGCCGGACGGCGACGCCGACGGCGCAACCGATGCCGACGGCCCGGGCACGCAAAAGGCGGCCCGCCTCGGGGAAGCGGACCGCCTGGAGCTTGCTGCCGGGACCTACTTGGCGTCGTCGAGGCAGAGGGCCTTGCCGCTCGCCTCGTTGGTGCCCTGCCACAGCACGTACTTGGCGTCGGAGAAGTCGCTGCAGACGGTCGCCTCGTCCTTGAGCGCCTCGGTCTGGGCCACGCCGTCCTTGATGCCCACGACCTTGTACTTCGCGGTCGAGTCGTCGCACTTGACGATCTTGACGCTGACGCTCTTGGAGGCCGAGTCCGTGATCGAGTCGCCGGCCAGGCAGTCGCCGACCGTGGCGTTGGACGGGTCGCTTTTCACCGTGTCGGCGATCTTGTTCCACGTGTCCTTGGCGAAGAAGTAGATGCCGCCGCAGCAGACGAGCGCCAGGACGAGGATGACGCCCAGGATGATCAGGATGATCTTGCCGGCGCTGCTCTTCTTCGGCGGCGGCGGGGCGCCGAACGGCGCACCGGGCGCGCCGGGGCCCGGGACACCGTACGCCGGGGGCTGCTGGTCGTACGGGTTGCCCGACGTCGGCTGGCCATAAGGAGCACCCGACGGCTGGCCATAAGGAGCGCCAGACGACTGGCCATAGGGAGCGCCCGACGACTGGCCGTACGGGGGCTGGTCGCCGCCGTAACCCCCGCCACCGGGAGGCGGGTAGCTGCCGGGCGGCGGGTACTGGTCAGACATGTGTTTCCTTCCGGGGGTATGCCGCAAAGATCACCCTAACGGACCAAAAGGCGGTTGAGCTTGGAAAACCGGCCCTCCCGCCCCATGGAACCGGCTCACGATAGCCGTCGAGCGCCAATACGCGCACTACCGAGCGTGCTCGTATTACGGTGTGCGCCGTGACCGATCTCTTGAAACGACTCGCCGCGGCCCCCGGCGTGTATCGCGGACGCGGCGACGGACTGGAGTCCGGCCCCTTCGTCGCCCGCATCAAGGTGACCTCGGTGGTGCGCGGAAACGCGATCACCCTGGACTACGAAGCGGTCAGCGACAGCAAGGGACTGCAACACGTCGAGCACACCATCCTCACGGCGAGTGAGGCCGGACGGCTCGAACTGCATGTCACGTGCCTGGAACTGCCCGGTGTGACCCGATTCGTGCAGAGCGAGCCGGGGGTGTTCAACGCCTACGAGGGCGCGCTGCTCGCAAAGATCATCATCACTATGCCGAGCGATGGCGTGCTCACGTACGGGTGGTGGTGGTCACGCGACGACGCCGATCCGCGCGAGCAGTCCCGCGCGGAGGTGCGACGGACGGGCTGACCTGCTCTGACGTGAATCCGACACGTGCCGGTCAGGCCAGGGAAAGTGCGATTCCGTCGAGAATGTCCGACTCGGAGGCGATGACCGAATCGGCGCCGGAGCGCTCCACGATGATCCGCAGGATCAGCGCGCCCGCGCCGATGACGTCCGCGCGCCCGGGATGCATGACCGGGTGCTCGAGGCGCTTCGCGGCGGTCTCGGCGAGCAGGCCGGCCGTCACCTTGGCAACGTCGGCGGCGGTGATCCTCGCGTGGTGGATGCGCGTCGGGTCGTACTCCGGGAGCCCCAACGCCAGCGCGGCCACCGTCGTCACCGATCCGGCCAGCCCGACCAGCGTCCGCGCCCGGGTGCCGTCCACGGCGGCGAGGGCCCGGTCCACGGCCGCGGTGATGTCCGCCTCGGCCGCCGCCACCTGATCCGGCGTCGGCGGGTCGGCCCGCAGGTGCCGCTCGGTCATCCGCACGCACCCGATGTCGACGCTGATCGCGGCGTCGACCTGGTCGTTGCCCGTCGAGGGGCTCCCGACCACGAACTCGGTGGACCCGCCGCCGATGTCCACCACCAGGAATGGCGCCTCGGCGGTGAGGCCGCGCACGGCGCCGGCGAAGGACAGCCGGGCCTCCTCGTCGCCGGTGATCACCTCGGGCGCGAAGCCCAGGGTGTCGAACACCATGGCCCGGAAGTCGGCGGCGTTCTCGGCGTCGCGGGAGGCGCTGGTGGCCACCATGCGGGCCGCGTCGACCCCGGCCTGGGCGATGTCCTTGGCGTAGTCGGCGAGGGCGACGCGGGTCCGCTCGATCGCCGCCGGGGCCAGCCGGCCGGTCTGGTCGACGCCCTCCCCCAGCCGGACGACGCGCATCTGGCGCGTCACGTCGCTCATCCCGGAATCATCGGAGATGTCCGAGATGAGCAGTCGGACGGAGTTGGTGCCGCAGTCGATCGCCGCCACTCGCTTCACGGTCGCCAGCCTACAAATGCAGCAGCATCCGGTGGTTGCCGAGGGTGTTCGGCTTGACCCGCTCCAGGTCGAGGAACTCGGCCACGCCCTCGTCGTAGGAGCGCAGCAGCTCCTCGTACACCGGGTGGGTGACCGGCGTGCCGTCGATCGGCACGAAGCCGAACGAGGCGAAGAACCTCGTCTCGAAGGTGAGCACGAACACCCGGCGCACCCCGATCTCGCGCGCCGCGTCGATCAGCTCGGCGACGATCCGGTGGCCGATCTTGTGGCCGCGCAGCAGCGGGTCGACCGCGACCGTGCGCACCTCGGCGAGGTCCTCCCACATGACGTGCAGGGCGCCACAGCCGACGATGGCGCCGTCGCTGTCCCGCTGGGCCACCCAGAACTCCTGGACCGCCTCGTAGAGCGCCACGGTGGGCTTGGACAGCAGCCGGCGGTCGGCGACGTACATCGCCACGAGCCGGCGAATCCCCCGCACGTCGGCGGTTCGCGCCCGTCGAACGGTTACCTCCATGGTCGTAAGGGTAGTGGCGCGCGGGTGTGGCATCTGACACGCGACCGGGTGCTGATGATCACCGCTGCGGTGATGACGGTGGTGGCCGGCACGATGACGGTCCTGTACCTGACCAAGGGCACCAACTCGCCCAATCCGACGCGCCCGATGGCGGGCGCCAGCGGGCCGCCGCCGACAAGCGTGGCGGCGAGCGACCCGGCAACGGCCAAGCCCGGCACCGTGAAGGCGGCCTACGCGGTGCGCAGCAAGTGGAAGGACGGTTTCAATGCCGAGATGACCGTGACCAACCTGGGCAGCCAGCCAATGATGGGCTGGATGGTGCAGCTCGACCTGCCCAAGACCGTCGACATCACCTCGACGTGGGGGGCCACGGCGCAGGTCCAGCCGGGCCGGCTGATCATGCGGTCCCAGGCGTACAACACCTATCTCGAGCCGGGCGGGGCGATCAGGATGGGCTTCGAGGCCAAGGGCGACGCTGCGCAGCCCACCAGCTGCTCGGTGAACGGCTCGCCCTGCTGACCCCGCCGGCCTTGTTCCATTGACGTACCTTGTCGGAGTGTTGACGCCACCCGCTGGGCTTTCCGAGGACGCGCTCGGGGCGATGTTCGCGAAGGACTGGGGCATCCCGGTGAAGTCGCTGACGTACCGTCCCGTCGGTTTCGGCAGTCACCACTGGGAGCTCCTGGACACCTCGGGCTCCCGGTGGTTCGTCAACGTCGACGAGCCGGCCGACCCGGCCAAGCTGGACGCCTCGCTGCGCGTCGCGGCCGACCTCTACGCCACCGGCCACACGTTCGTGGTCGCCCCCGTGCCCACCCTGGCCGGGACGGCCACCCTGCGCAGCGGGCCGTTCACGATCGCCGTCTATCCGTTCGTCGAGGGCGCGAGCTTCGAGTGGAACGCGTTCGCCGGGCCGGCGCACCGGCAGGCGACGCTGGACATGATCATCCGGCTGCACACCGCGCCGCCGGTCGCGCGCCGGCACGCCCGGGCGGACAACTTCGCGGTGCCGCACCGCGACGAGGTCGAGGCCGCCCTGCGCCGCCCCGGCGCCGAGTGCGGCCCCTACTCGGTGCCCGCCGCCGACCTGCTCGCCGAGCACCGCCGGCCGCTGGAGCGGGTGCTGGCCCGCTACGACGAGCTGGTCCTGCGCAGCCGCGCCGAGCCGGTGCGGGCCGTGCTCACCCACGGCGAGCCGCACTCGGGCAACACCATGCGCACCCCGACCGGGTGGCGGCTCATCGACTGGGACACCGTGCTGGTCTCGCCGCCGGAGCGGGACCTGTGGCTGATCGAGCCGGGCGACGGGTCGATCTTCGCCGCCTACGCCGAGGCGACCGGCGTGCTGGTCCGCCCGTCCACGATCATGCTCTTCCAGCTGCGGTGGGCGCTGGCCGACATCGCGGTCGAGGTGCGCCGCTTCCGCCGCCCGCACACCGGCACCCAGGACGACGCCGAGGGCTGGGAGATCCTGCGCTCAGTCGTCACCAGCATCGAGTGATCCCTGCGGTGCCACGCATGGCCCCTGCTTCCACCACTCGCCGGCCTTCGCGAGGGTCTCGTCGCCGAACGGGTTGACGCCCGGACCGACGGCCAGCGCGTGGCCGAGGTGGACGTGCAGGCACTTGACCCGGGTCGGCATGCCGCCGGCCGACACGCCGTCGATCTCGTCGACGTGCCCGACCGCCTCGCGCCGGCGCAGGTAGTCCTCGTGGGCGGCCAGATACTGCGCGGCCAGCTCCGGGTCCTCGGCCAGCCGTGCGCCCATCTCACGCATGAGGCCGCTGGACTCCAGCCGGCTGCACTCGCTCACGGCGCGGGGGCAGGTCAGGTAGAACAGCGTCGGAAAGGGCGTGCCGTCGGGCAGCCGCGGGGTGGTCTCCACGACGTCCGGCAACCCGCACGGGCAGCGGTGGGCGATCGCGCGGGTGCCCCGCGGGGTGCGGCCGAGCTGGGCCGCGACCACCGCCAGGTCCTCGTCGGTGGCCTTCGGGAACTCGTCACTCACTTCTTGTCCGCCGCCTCGACGCTCGACCACAGCTTGTCGTACCAGGGCCGGGGCGGCTTCGGGGCGCCCGGCAGCTCCGCGGGGTCGGTCTCCGGGCTTTTGGCCGGGTCGACCACCACGTAGGGCTTCTCGCCGGGCAGGACCATGTGCAGCCGCTGCCTGGCCTGGGAGATCACGTACTCCGGGTCGTCCCACTTCTTGGCCAGCGCCCGCATGTCGGCGACCTTCTCGGCCTGCTGCTGCTGGCGCGTCTCCATCGCCTCGATCTCGGCCTGCTGGGCGAGGTAGACCCGCATCGGGTAGGCGTAGGCGAGCAGGAGCACCAGCAGGACCAGCCCGAGCACGACGGCCCGGCTGGTGAAGCGGCGCGGCTGGGGCGCGCGGGTGCGCATGGCGGCGCCGGGCGCGACCGCGCGGCGGGCCACGGTGGGACGGGAGGACGCACGGCCCACCCCGGCGCGACCGCGCGGTGCGGAAGCCTTTCCGCCCGGACGGCCCGGCCTGGTGCGCTGCTGCATGCCCTCCCCCAAGGTCCGCGCCACCCGCGGCCCGTGCTGCACGCCCGGGCCGCGGGGGTTTCAGAAGCGGTTAACGGTACCGCGGGAAGGCCCCGCGCCCGGCGTAGCGCGCCGCGTCGTCGAGCTCGTCCTCGATGCGCAGCAGCTGGTTGTACTTCGCCACCCGCTCGGAACGGGCCGGCGCGCCGGTCTTGATCTGGCCGGTGCCCAGGGCGACGGCCAGGTCGGCGATCGTGGTGTCCTCGGTCTCGCCCGAGCGGTGGCTCATCATCGTGCGGAACCCGGCCCGGTGGGCCAGGTCGACGGCGTCGAGCGTCTCGGTGAGCGAGCCGATCTGGTTCACCTTCACCAGCACCGCGTTGGCGGTCTGGGTGGCGATGCCGCGGGCGATGCGCTGCGGGTTGGTGACGAACAGGTCGTCGCCGACGATCTGGATGCGCGAGCCGAGCGCGTCGGTCATCGCCTTCCAGCCGTCCCAGTCCTCCTCCGACAGCGGGTCCTCGATGGACACGATCGGGTAGGAGTCCACGAGCGAGGAGTAGTAGGCGATCATCTCGTCGGACGACTTGCTGCCGCCCTCGAAGCCGTACGCACCGTCCTTGAAGAACTCGGTCGCGGCCACGTCGAGCGCGAGCACGACGTCGCTGCCCAGCGAGTAGTCGGCCTTCTCCACGGCCTCGGCGATCAGGTCGAGCGCGGCCGCGTTGCTCGGCAGGCTCGGGGCGAAGCCGCCCTCGTCGCCCAGGCCGGTGGCCAGGCCCTTCTTCTTCAGCACCGACTTGAGCGTGTGGTACACCTCGGCGCCGGTGCGCAGCGCCTCGCGGAAGGTCGGGGCGCCGATCGGCGCGATCATGAACTCCTGGACGTCCACGTTGGAGTCCGCGTGCGCGCCGCCGTTGAGGATGTTCATCATCGGCACCGGCAGCACGTGGGCGTTGGGCCCGCCCAGGTACTTGAACAGGCTCAGCCCGGCCGAGTCGGCGGCGGCCTTGGCCACCGCGAGCGAGACGCCGAGGATCGCGTTGGCGCCCAGCCCGGACTTCTCCGGGGTGCCGTCGAGGTCGAGCATGGCCTGGTCGACGAGGCGCTGCTCGGTGGCGTCGAAGCCGCGCACGGCCTCGGCGATGCGCTCGTTGACGTTCTCGACCGCCTTCTCGACGCCCTTGCCCAGGTAACGCTTGCTGTCGCCGTCGCGCAGCTCGTTGGCCTCGAAGGCGCCGGTGGAGGCGCCCGAGGGCACCGCCGCCCGGGCCAGGGTGCCGTCGTCGAGGACGACCTCGACCTCAACCGTCGGGTTGCCCCGCGAGTCGAGGATCTCCCGCGCGCCGATTGCTTCGATAGTGGCCACTGTCGTGTCACTCCTTGCAGAAAAAAGTTTGGTCGGCCGCCACGGTGCGGCACCCCAGAGCCTATCGTCCGAGCGGATCTTGCCCGCCCCGGGTTAAAGATGAAGCAGCGTGCGCAGGTGGCGCGGGGGCGGCGAGCCGTGGGCCAGCATCCGGTCGTGCCAGTCGCGGAGCGTGACGTTCGCCGGCCGTTCATCGGCGATCTGCCGGACCTCGGTGTAGCCGACGAAGTACGTCGAGAGCTGCGTCGAGCTCAGCAGCGCCCGCCGCCACTTGCCGGCCGCCTCACCCTCCTCCTGGAAGCCGCGCTCCATCATGAGCGCCATCGCCTCCTCCTCGGTCATCCCGTCGCAGTGCACCCGCTGGTCGATGATCGTGTTGATGCTCATCCGCAACTGCATCTTGAGCTGCTGCAGGCGCACCGGGAGCCCGCCGAACCCGCGCTCGGCCATGAGCTCCTCGGCGTAGACCGCCCAGCCCTCCACGAACGGCCCCGACCACCCGATCGCCCGGGCCCGCGTGCGCCCGCGGAACCGCCGCGCGTGGGCGAGCTGCAGGAAGTGCCCCGGCGTCGCCTCGTGCACGGTCAGGTCGCGCACCATGTGGCTGTTGTACTCACGGTAGAACGACTCCACCCGCTCCTGCGGCCAGTCCGACGGCGTCGGCGAGATGCAGAAGAACGTCGGCAGCTCGGCCTTCTCCAGCAGGCCGGGCGGGTCGCAGTAGGCCACCGCCACCCCGCGCGCGAACTCCGGCATCTCCATGATCACCAGCGGGTCGTCGATGAGCGACACCAGGTCGTGCCGGCGCACGAACGCGGTGGCCTCCTCCAGCGACACCTTGGCCAGCTCGACGATCGTGTCGTTGTCCGGCGCGTCCTGCGCCGCCATGGCCAGCGCCTCCCGGGCGGGCCGGCCGGACAGCTCCTGCAGCTCCGCGCTCACCCGCTCGAGGTTGGCCTCGGCCCGCTCGAGCACGGTCCGCGCCGGCAGCTCGGTGTCCAGCGTGTGCCACAGCCGGGCCTCCCACAGCCGGCGCCCGAGCCGCGGGTCCCGGTCGGCCCGGTCCAGCCGCCCGCGCAGCCACTCGGCGAACGCGTCCAGCTCGGCCGCCGCCCGCTCCTGCGCCGGCGCCACGACCTCGGCCATGCCGGGCGCCTCCTTGAACAGCTCCCCGAGCTCCTCGCGGACCAGCCGCGCCGTGCCGGCGAACTGTCCGATGGCGGTCTCGACGTGCACCCGCGGCAGGTCGGCCAGCACCTCCCGCGCGGTCGCCAGCGCATCGGGCACCTTGCTCAGCCGGGCCGCGATCGACACCAGCCGCTCCTCGGCCGGCGCGAAGGGCCGCGAGATCAACCCGTGCAACAGCGTGCCGGGGTTGTGCACGAGCGGGTTCCACTCGTGCTCGCGGATCTCGGTCCGCTCGAACAGCATCCGCTCGACCCGGGCGAGCAGCACGGCGTGGTCGACCTGGTCCTGGACGTCGAGCTCGTCGACGTCGACCTGGCTGAGCGCCGCGGAGGCGTCCCGCAGCATGTCGACGTCCGCCGCCACCCCCTCGGCGGAGTAGTCCGGCATCCGGTCGTCGAACCGGTGATCACCCGCCCCGGCGGCGAGCCCGGGCGCGCACTCGAGCAGCGCGTCGGCGATGTGCTCGGCCAGTGGCACGAAGTCCTGCGACATCCCTCGACGTTATCGCCTGCGCCCCCGGGTCCCGCGCTCCCCCGCGGTTACCACCCGGTCCGCGGCGGCTGGCCGCCGGCGCCGGCCATCCGTCAGACCAGCGAGGCCAGGGTCCGCACCGCCGTCGCGAGCTCGTGCGGCGTGTGCGCGGCGTAGCCCAGGACCAGGCCGCTGGGGCCGCCGGGGCGCATGCGCAGCGTCGACAGGGCCAGCGGGCCCAGGCCGGCGGCCGCGGCCCGCTCGGCCAGCGCCAGGTCGTCCACGCCCGGCGGGAGCTCGATCACCAGGTGCAGGCCCGCGGCGATGCCGCCGATCCGGGCGCGCGGCAGGTGGCGGCGCAGGGCCGCGACCACGGCGTCGCGGCGCTCGCGGTGCAGGCGGCGGGCCCGGCGCAGGTGGCGGTCGTAGCCGCCGCCGGCCAGGAACTCCGCGAAGGCCAGCTGCTGCAGCGCCGGGCCGCCGTTGTCCGCGTCGTGCTTGGCCGCGCACAGGTCGGGCTGCCAGCTCGGCGGGGCGGCGAGCCAGCCCAGGCGCAGGCCGGGGGCCAGGACCTTGCTCACCGAGCCGACCAGGGCGACCCGGTCGGGGGCCAGGCCCTGCAGGCAGGCGACCGGGTCGCGGTCGTAGCGGTACTCGGCGTCGTAGTCGTCCTCCACCACCAGGCCGTCCACCCGCCGCGCCCAGGCGATCACCTCGGCGCGGCGGCCGGGTGCCAGGACCACGCCCGTCGGGAACTGGTGGGCGGGGGTCAGGACCACGGCCCGGGCGCGGGTGCGGGACAGGGCCGCGACGTCCAGGCCGTCGGCGTCCACCGGGACCGGCACCACGTCCAGGCCCAGTCGCAGCAGGTGGTCGCGCAGCGCGGCCGGGCCGGGGTCCTCCAGGGCGATCCGGCGGGTGCCCCGGTCCAGCAGCACGCGGGCCAGCAGGGCCAGGCCCTGGGTGACGCCGGCGGTGACGATCAGGCCGTCCGGCGCGACCAGCGCGGCCCGCACCCGGCCCAGGTACCCGGCCAGCTCGGTGCGCAGGCGCGGCACGCCGGTCGCGTCGCCGTAGTCGAAGTCGGCGTCCAGGGCGCCGGTCAGGGCCGTCTCGTAGGCGCGGCGCCAGGCAGTACGCGGGAAGGCGCCCAGGTCGGGCACGCCGGGGCGCAGCGGGGCGACGGCGGCCGGGCGCGCCGCGGCCTCGCCGGGCTGGCGGGGCAGGGCCGTGGCCACCTCGGCCACGACCGTGCCGGAGCCGCGGCGGCTGACCAGGCGGCCCTCGGCGGTCAGCTGCTCGTAGGCGCCGACCACCAGGCCGCGGGACACCCCCAGGTCAACGGCCAGGTCGCGGGTGGAGGGCAGGCGGGTGCCGGGCGCGAGACGGCCGCCGATGATGGCCTCGCGCAGCGCGCCGACGAGCTGGTCGCCGACGCGCGGCCGGGTGCGGTCGAGCTCGACCAACGCCTCCCAAACCGACAAAAGTGGCCCCCTAAAAGCAGCTCCCAATGGCACTGTAGCGTGGACCACTGGCCCTCGTAAGTTGCTGAGCATGACCCGGCGTTACGCCCTCTACTGCGTGCTGACCTGCGCGATTCTCGGTTGCTCGTTCACCGTGAGCCGGTCGATCGTCGACTATCCGATCCTCACCGGCCAGGCACTTCGCTACTGCCTCGCCTCCGTCGCGCTGTTCGCGCTCGCGATGCGGCAGAAGTCCCGGATTCACCCGTCCGGGCGAGAGCTGGTGCGGCTGGGGCTGGTCGCGGCGACCGGGCTGGTGCTGTTCAACGTCCTGCTGCTGTTCGCGCTGCGGCATGCCGACCCGGCGGTCATCGGCACCATCGTCGGGGTCAGCCCGCTGCTGCTGGCGCTGCTCGGGCCGCTGCAGGAGCGCCGCCGGCCCGCGCCGCGGCTGCTGCTGGCCGCGGCCGTGGTCGTCGGGGGCGCGGTCCTCGTGCAGCACAACCAGGGCGAGCACGACGCCGCCGGGCTGCTGGCGGCGGTCGGGGTGCTGTGCTGCGAGGCCGCGTTCTCGCTGCTCGCGGCGCCCCTGCTGCCCCGCCTCGGCGCCGTGCGGGTCTCGGCGTGGAGCACGGCTCTCGCCGTACCGATGCTGCTCCTGGCCCTTCCCCTGACCGGGGAACGGCCGCGGATGCCGTCGGGCAAGGAGGCCGCCGCCCTCGCCTTTCTCGGGCTGGTCCTGACCGTGGTCGCGTTCGTGTTCTGGTACACCGGCGTGGCGAAGCTGGGCGTGGACCGCGCCGGGGTCTACCTGGCCCTGGTCCCGGTGTTCGCGCTGGTCACGACCGCCCTGGTGGACCGGGCGGCGCCCGATGCGCTCAAGGTGAGCGGGGTCCTCCTGGTGGGTGCCGGACTGGCGCTGTCGGCCGCGCGTGTGCGGCAGGATGCATGGAAAGCGCACTGGCGGCGATCGGCGGCAACGTCTTCGACGCCGGGCGCTGGGCGCGGGTGATGGCGGCGGCCGAGCGGCCGGGCCGGGGCCTACGGCTTCGGTGCGGCCATCGGCTTGTAGTAGGTGTCCTGGGCCAGCGAGGAGCGGAACGCGCCGAACACGACCGGGTCGTCGGAGACCAGGAACTGGTTCGTCGGGCCCTTGTTGTCGAGGGGGTCGGACTCGAAGTACAGCACGGCCCTGATCTGCGGATTGGCCTTGAACGTCCGGGAGGCGTCGGCGAGCCAGGCCGCCCGCTGCCCGGTACCCCAGCTGCGGGCGATGCCGAACTCGCCGACCATCACCGGCTTGCTCGGGTGCTCGGCGCAGAACTCGAGGAACGGCCGCATGAGGTCGCCGATGGTGCCGTACTTCGTGCCGGCGTACACGTCGACGCAGGTCCAGTCGACGGCGTCGTCGCCGGGGTAGAAGTCGGCCGCGTAGCCGCCCTGGAAGCCCTCGGCCGTCGGGCACCACACCCAGGAGGCGTTGGTGGCGCCCTCCTGCTGAAAGACGTTGCGCACGTACTTCCACGCCGCGATGTAGTCCGCCCCCGACCACATCTGGGCGCGCAGGTTCGGGCGGTCCATCTCCCAGCGGTACCGCAGCAGCACCGGATGGCCGAAGGCCTTGAGCTCCCGGGCCCGCTGCCGGATCAGGTCGTCGTAGCGGCCCATGGTGATCAGGCGGGTGTCGCCGCCGGCCCACGACAGCATGAGCGTGCTGCCGCGGGCCACGAACTGGCGGTCGGAGTCGTTGATGAAGGTCTCGTCGAAGCGGCGGTACGTGTTGACGATCGCCATCTTGCGGCCCAGCGAGTGCTCCCAGGCCGTCATCGCGGTGACCCGGCCCGACTCGGTGAGGCGCTCCGGGCGGACCCACGCGCCGAGGTACGAGCCGTGCTTCGGCGGCGACACGGGGCCCGCCGCGTACGGCCCGAGGGACGTGGCGATGGACGGGGGCCCGCCGGCGTCCACCGTGGACGACGGGGCGGCCGCCGGCGGTCCGCCGCGATGGCCGCCCTCCAGCACCATCCACGTCACCGCGCCGGCGGCCACAACGGTCGCGGCCACCACGGCGATCGTCAGCACGATCCGCTTCATGTCATCCCTTCCCGGTGGGGGCTCCGCCCACCACCCCTGACGCACGGAGCCGGGCTCCCTACTTGGGAATGCGCCTTGCTACATACAGAACGTCCGTGGCGACGGCGGAGAGACGGCGCGAGCGGGTGGCGAGGTCGTCGGCCCGCCGGGCCATCGGCCGCAGCCACTCCCGGCGGTAGGCCCCGGCCGGGAACACGGCGAAGCCGCGCCGGTCGATGACCTCGAAGCCGTGCCGGGCCAGCAGCTGCTCGACCTCGCCGTGCTGCAGCTCGGCGAACCACTGGTTGCCGCGGTGCCGCCGATGGCGCAGGTGGCGAAGCGACGAGCGGTTGCCGTGGTTCTCCACGACCAGCAGGCCCGAGTCCGCCTCCGGCAGGATGCGGGCGGCGAAGGCGATCGCCCGGTCGCGCACGTCCTTCGGGGCGTTGAGCAGCAGCCGGAAGATCGTCACGAGGGCCGGGCCCTCCACGGTGGCCGGCTCCGGCAGCGGCCCCTCCTCGTCCACCTGGTGCAGCTTGGCGTAGACGCCGGCCTCCTGGGCCTTGGCCAGCATCTGCTCGGAGGTGTCGTACCCGTGCGCCGCCCGCACCACGCCGTGCAGCAGCTTGATCGCCCGCCCGGTCCCGCAGGCGAAGTCGTGCTGGATCGGCCGCCGGGCGGTGAACTCGCGCCGCACCAGCCGGCGCAGGAACGCCCGCTGCCGGCCGCTGACCGCCGTGGCGTAGGTCTCCGGCGCGTACACGACCCGCTCGTATTTCTCGACCGCCGCCTCCGACTGGAAGACCTCCGCGTAGTCCGTCCTCAATTTCGTTCCCCCCATGCGTTCAGTGCGTCATCTTTTGCCGTGCACGAGTACTTCTCTGAACCGCACCGCCGCGTAGCAGTACGCGGCGGCGCCCGCCCCGGTGGCGGCGATCTGGACGAGCAGCCCGGGGTGCAGCGGCCACAGCAGCAGCTGGGGCGCCGCGAAGCAGGCGGTCGCCATGGCGCAGGCGAGCAGGGTCGCCCGGCCGAAGGGATGCAGCCCCAGCCCGCGCACCTGCGCGAGCGGGACCAGGTTGTTCACGAGGACCGCGGCCGCGAGGCCGAGGGACGCGCCGAACGCACCGGTATGGGGGACGAGCAGCGCGTCGATGCCGAGCATGACGAGCAGCGCCAGCCCGACGTTGAGGAGGTTCCACCAGGTGCGCCCGGCCATGGCGAGCACGATGTCAACCATCCCGCAGGCCGTCGCCACCAGCATCGCCGAGGCCAGCACCCGCACCACGCCCACGCCGCCGGCGTAGTGCTCGCCGAAGATGCTCAGGTAGCGCGGGGCGTAGGTGAAGACGAGGAGGTACATCGGCCAGCACAACAGCACCACCCAGGCGGTGGACTGGCGGTACAGCAGGTTGGCCCCGGCGGTGTCGCGCACCGCGAGCCGCTCGGCCAGGCGGGGCTGGACGGACTGGGCGACACCCTGGTTGACGAACTGGCCGAGGATGACGAACCGGCCGGCCACCGCGTACATGGCGGCGGGGGCCAGGCCGGCCAGCGAGGCGACCATGAGCACGTCCACGCGCTGCAGCGCCATCTGGGCGAAGCTCGCCACCGCCCTGGGCGCGGTGAAGCCCCAGAAGCGTCTCGGGGTGAAGTCGGAGGTGTCCGACGCGTCGAGGCGCAGTCCGGCCTTCAGCCGCTTGAGGGCATACCCCGCCAGCAGCGCCGCCGGCACGTACGGCAGGGCCCACAGGGCGGCGAAGACCTGCTCGCCCCACCCCGCGGCCCACACCAGCGCGAGGAGCACGAGCTGCGCGGCCGGGCGCATCACGCGGTCCAGCAGCACCGAGGGCCGCATCGCGCGCAGCCCCCGGGTGGTCGCCAGCAGCACGTCGGTGAACGCCGCCGCGGGCAGGAACAGCGCGAGCGCCCGGGTCAGGTCGGGCCGCCCCGGCACCAGCTCCGGCGCGACGAAGAGCCCGGCCGCGATGAACACGGAGGCGAAGGCCACCGGCAGCAGCGCCACCCGCAGGCATTCGGCGAACCGGGACAGGTCGCCGACCGCGCGCATCCGGGCCGGCCAGTAGACCAGCGACGTCTGCAACCCGAGCTTGGCCACGGTGACGCCGAGGCCGAAGGTGGCCGTGGCGGCGAAGAAGGCGCCCGCCGCGTGCGGGTCGAGGGCCCGGGCCGCGAGCCACGTCACCCCGACTCCGGCCACCCCGGTGCAGGCCGCGCCGATCAGGTTGGCGATCCCGCCACGGGCCGCGCCGCGCAGCATTCCGCCGGGCGACTCGATCGCGGGCCGCTCCAGCGTCGCGGTCACGAAGTCATCCAGGAGGGCCGGTAGCCGAGCCAGTCGGCCAGCCGCTCGTCGTAGGGGGCGTAGTGCGCGGCGAGCCGCTGGGCGATTGAGTCGTCGAGGCGGTTGCGGGGCCGCGCGTTGTGCCGCTCGAAGGGCGGGTAGGAGTTCACGTGCGGCAGGCCGAGGAAGTCCACGACGGCGTCGTAGACCGGCTCCGGGTTGGTGAAGAACTCGGTGCTGTCCACCACGTGCACCCGGTCGCGGCCGAGCAGCCGGGCCATCGGCTCGAGGTACTCGATGTACTCGCCGCGGGCCCGGTAGGCGTGGTGCTGGTGGGCGAAGCTGTAGGCGTGCGGGTCGGACAGCAGCCGCTCCCGCTGCCCCTCCAGCCGGTCCTCCTCCAGCTCCAGCGCGCGGGCGAAGTCGACCTCGGTCTCGAAGCCGCGGGCGACCTCGTGGGCGTGCTGGGAGTAGGCCCGCTCGACGGGGTCGCGGACCAGCACCACGAGCCGCACGCCGGGCAGGTCGGCGGCGATGCGGGCCAGGGCGTGCGGGTGGTACATGTAGTACGGGCTGGACTCGAACGTCTGCGCGGGCACCCCGAACTCGGCGCGGACCCGCTCGGCCCGCCGCTGCAGGGGGAAGTGGCCGCGGTACCAGCGCAGCCCGCGGTGGTAGCCGACGTCGAAGTAGTGCACGCCTTTGTGCAGCACCGCCTTGATGACGGCGGGGTGCGCGGCCAGGGCGCGGTAGAGCGACGTGGTGCCGCACCGCTGCCCGCCGCAGATGAGGAACGACGGCAGCATCCGCCGGCTCGCGGTCAGCTGGCCGTAGTTGCGGGATCCGAAGTGGACGATGCGCTTCATCGTCTCGGGCACCTGCACTGCCATGGGTTACAACGCCTCCACTCGCGCGACGAGGACGGGCAGCAGCCAGCTGCCGAGCACGCCCAGCCGGGCGCCGGCCTCCGCCTGCCGGTCGGTGACGTACCGGGTGGCCAGGTCGATGAGGTACAGCAGCGCGGTCACCTCGACCGCCTGGCGGTGCACCACCCCGAAGGGCAGCAGCAGGCCGGGCGCGGCCGCGACGAGCTCGTTGACCGCCTGGCCGGCCGAGGGCGAGCGGCCGATGCCCAGCTGCAGGGCGTGGTGCAGGGCGTCGAAGCCGATCGGCACGCCCGGGGTGAACCGCTCCCAGTCCCAGACCAGCACCCCGCCGGCGACGCTGGCCATGTTCCACGGCGACCAGTCCCCGTGCCAGGAGCCGAACCGCAGCTCGACGTCGCCGGCCGCGCGGGCCACCCGGTCGGCCGCGGTGCGCAGGGCCGCGCCCTCGGCGTGGTCGGCGACGGCGGCCAGCCGGGCCCGCAGCCGGGTCCAGTAGCCGCTGCCGCCCAGCGTCCCGCGGCCGGTGCCGCAGCAGCGGGCCACCTCGAGCATCGCGGCGGCGAGCCGCGGGGCGGTCAGCGGGGCCCGCGGCAGCCAGACCGGCAGCGCCGACTGGACCAGCACCTCGTGCTCGCCCCACTGCCCGGCGTGCAGCACCGAGGGCACCTGCACGGCGCTGAGCCCGGCCGAACCGACCGCGGCCAGCGCGTCGGCCTCGGCCCGCACCAGCGTGCGGGTCAGGGCCGAGGTGCCGAGCTTGGCGAAGGCCAGCGTGTTGCCGGCCGCGTCGAGCAGCTGCAGCACCGGCTTGCGGTTGGCCCGGGCCGGTCCGATGTGGACGCTCAGGCGCAGGCCGGCGCCGAGGGAGCGGGCGAGGTACGCGTCGATGGTGTCGGCGGCGGGGTGCAGCCGCAGCCGGTCGCGCAGCAGCAGGCCGGACAGGCCGGTGCGCAGTGCGGCGACGACGGCGTCGCGCTTGAGCCGGGCCAGCCGGGACTGCGGCTCGGCGTAGCGGCGCACCGCGGCCGCGGCCACCCGCCGGTCGTCGGCCGGCACGAGCAGGCGCGGCTTGCGGGCGTTGGGGATGACGAGGTACTCCACCAGCCGGTCCCCGGAGCCGGGGTACAGCAGGGCGAGGACCTCCTCGATGTACTGCGCCCGCAGCTGCTCGTCGTCGGCCCGCAGCTCGGCGGGCGCGGTCCTGATCGGGCTCATGGCTGGCTGATTCCCCTCTGCTGGTTGCGCCACAGGACGGCATAGGCCAGGAACGTCAGTGCCAGCGGGGTGACGAGCGAGTTGTACCAGAACATCGCCGTGAAGCTGGACACGATCGCGGCCCCGCCGGCCAGCCCGATCGGGGTGGCGTCCCGGCGGAACCGCCACAGGCCGAACAGGAAGAAGCCGACGTACGTCACCGTGCCGAGCAGCCCGTGCGCGTAGAGCAGCTGCCACAGCTGGCCGCCACCGCCGATGGTGAAGTTGCCGCAGCGCGCGCAGCTCGCGCTCTCCCCGACCGCGATCGAGTTGCGCCCGCCGATGGTGTTGCGGGTGGAGCCGAAGCCGATGAGCGGCGACTCCCACATGCCGTCGATGGCCTTCTGGGTGGTGTACATGCGCACGCCGTTGGACTTGCCGTGCTCCACCCGCGCGTTGACCACGTCGCCCAGCGGCGTCACCGCGAGCGCCACGGCCACCGTCACGGCGGCCACGGCGATCAGGCCGAGCGCGGCGAACTTCCCGCGCAGGGCCAGCCGCACGGCCACGTAGACGGCCATCGCGGCGAGGCCGATCCACAGCCCGCGGTTGAGGGAGTACACGATCGGCACCAGCGACACGAGCAGCGTCACGGCGGCGAAGATCTTGACCAGGCGCCGGCGCGCGAAGGCGAAGGCGGCGACCGCCAGCCAGCCGACGAGCTGGCACAGGTTGTTGCCCCAGGTGTTGGTGTACCCCCACGGGGCCCCCGGCCGCGGCGCCTCCCCGCCCAGCAGGTTCATCACCTGCGCGGCGGTCGGGTGCACCATCGACTGCACGAAGGCGTCGTGGCGCATGTGCCCGGGCAGCAGCAGCTCGAACGGCGCGGTGAACTCGAAGCGGGGCGCGGCCATGCCGAGCACCCCGCCGGCCACGGTGACGACGAACAGCCAGCCGAGCAGCCGCACCAGCCGCTCCTGGGTGAGCGCCCGCCGCTCGAGGTTGCCCGCGTAGACCAGCAGGACGCTCAGCGCTCCGTAGCCGCCGAGGCGGAACGCGAAGGGCACCAGGCGGCTCTGCGCCGTGCCCGGCACCGTGCCGGCCGGGTCGGCGCCGAGCGTGAACAGCCCGAAGGCGACCACCGCGAGGAACAGCAGCCAGAGCACGAAACCCGGCGGCAGCTTGACCACGTGCCCGGCGGCGCGGTGGCGGACCAGGGCCCACAGCATGGGCACGGCGGCCAGGAAGAAGATGAGCACGCCGAGGCCGAGGGCCCACCACAGGGGGTACAGCAGCAGGATCCCGGTGAGCGGCCAGGCCGGGAGGCGATGGGCCGCCCGCCGCGGGGGCGCCGCTTCGACGGAGGGGTGGCTCGCGAGGATGGTCATCGGCGCTTGTCAGCGCCGTTCTCACTGGGCGCCTCGGCCGGGATGCGGGTGACCGAGATGGTCCGCGTCTGCCGCTTGGGCGGCTGGGTGGGCGTCACGACCGGGGCGGGAGACGTCGGCACGGCGGGGGAGGTCCGGAACCGCTTGGCGACGACCGGCTCCTCTTCCTTCTGCACCTCCGGCTCCTTCGGCGGGAGCTTCTCCAGCACCGCGGTCATGTCGTCGGCCGGCACCTGCGCGGTGGCCGCCGCGGCCTCGCGCTCGTCGCCGCCGCGCGGGGCGGCCAGGCGCGGCAGCACCACGGCGCCGAGCAGCGGGGTGCCGACCCGGCGCAGCTGGTCGGCGGCGTCGGCGATCTCGGTGTTGCGGGTGCGGCGCAGCTCGACCGCGACGATCGCCGCGTCGGCCAGCGCGGCCAGGCTCTGCGCGTCGGCGCTGGTCGCCGTGGAGGGCGCCTCGACCACCACGTAGGCGGCCCGCTCCCGCAGGGTGGCCAGGGTGTCGCGCAGCGCCTGCGACTGCAGCAGGCCACCGGCGCTGGCGGTGCCGCCGGTGGTGACGACGCTGAGGTTGGGGTGCCTGGGCGCGCGCTGGGCGGCGCTGCTGAGCGAGAACCGGCCGGCCAGCACGTCGGACAGGCCCGGCACGGCCCGCACGCCGAGCATCCGGTGCACCGAGGCGGTGTCGACCAGGCTGTCGGGGAGGTGGGCGCAGACCAGCACGGTCTCGGCGCCGGTCCGGGCGAAGGCGGCGGCCAGGTTGGCCGCGACGACGGTCGAGGCGGCACCGCGGCTGGCCCCGGCGACGACCACGACCTGGCCGGCCAGCGCCACGCGGGCGTCGCCGCCGGCCGGGGCCGGGATGCTCGCGAGCACCTCGTTGCGGAGCCGGTTGAAGATCCGCCCGCCGGCGCCGAAGGGGGCGAAGACGTCGTCGAGGCGCGGCTTGACCCGCCCCGGCACGGCGGCCAGCACGGTCACGTCGACCCGGCGGGGCAGGTCGGCCGGGCGGCGCACGCGCTGGTCGAGCCGCTCGCGCAGCATGGCCGCGCCGACGCCGAGCAGCAGCCCGGCCATCGCGCCGCTGGCCAGGTTCAGCAGCCGGCGCGGCTTGACCGGGGACCGGGGCAGGTCGGCGTCGCGGGTGATCTTGCCGGCGCTGACGGTCGCGGTGAGCAGCTGGTTGAGCTGGCCGGACAGGGTGTTGATCTGCGACGTCGAGGTGCTGCGCTGGCTCTCCAGGTTGGGCCGGTTGGGATCGTTCGCCTTGAGCGCGGCCAGCTTGTTGTTGATCTGGGTCAGCCCGGCGTTGAGCTGGTTGATCTTGTCGTTGAGGATCGCGATCCGGCCGGCCACGTCCGACTTGGCCGACTCCTCGCGGTTGCGCAGGTAGGCCTCGGCGAACGCGTGCGAGCCGGCCTGGGCCTGCTGGGCCGTGTCGGCGGAGAACGTGATCAGCAGGAAGGTGGTGTTCGGCGGTACCTCCACCCGCACCGCGGCCGCGAGCGTGTCCGGCGGCGTGCTCGAGCGCATGAGCGCGGCGGCGACGGTGGCGACGGTGGTCGAGGTGACCAGCTGGGCCTCGTTGTCGAGGTTGATGTCGCCCTTGGTGCGCCCGTTGGTGGAGTTGGCGTCCTGGCCGTTGCCGATCGGCGAGACGAGGACCGAGGTCGACGACTCGTACACCTTCGTCTGCGTGGTCGTGAACTGCACGGCGCCGGCCAGCCCGGCCAGCACGAGGACCAGCACCAGCCACCAGTGGCGCCGGGCCATGCCGAGCAGATCGACGCCTGGGGAGTCGGGTTCGGCGGAGTGCAGGCGATTGGCGTCCATGAAGCGGCGGCCCCTTCGGCGTCAGGTTCTCCAGCCTCTAACGCCGAGGGTCGCGCGGACGTAATGGGACATAGGTCCCCGTTCACCCTTGTCAGGGTATGGGGCGCGGATCCAGCCAGCCGTTGCTGCCGAGATAACGCAGGACCCGCGTCACGGCCTCGCCCTGCGACAGCTCGGTCGTGTCGATGACCAGCTCGGCGTCCAGCGGCTCCTCGTAGGGGTCGTCGATGCCGGTCATGCCCTTGATGAGCCCGGCGCGGGCCTTCGCGTAGAGGCCCTTGCGGTCGCGCCGCTCGCACTCCTCCAGCGGGGTGGCCACGTGCACCAGCACGAAGCCGGCGCCCGCGTTGTGGGCGAACCGGCGGGCCGCGGCGCGGGCGTCGCGGTACGGCGCGATGGGGCAGCAGATGGCCACCCCGCCGTGCCGGCCCACCTCGGCCGCCACCCAGCCGATGCGGCGGATGTTGGTGTCCCGGTCCTCGGCCGAGAAGCCCAGGCCGGCCGAGAGGTGGCGGCGCACGATGTCGCCGTCGAGAAGGGTCACGGTGCGCTCGCCGGTCTCCAGCAGCGCGTCGGCCAGGCCGGTGGCCATGGTCGACTTGCCCGAGCCGGACAGGCCGGTGAAGAAGACCACGAGGCCGCGCTGGCGGCGGGGCGGCCGGGACCGGGTCAGCTCGCGGGCGACGGCCGGCGGCGTGTGCCACTCGGGCAGGATCGTGCCGCGGTCGAGGTGGTCCTCGATCTCGGCCACGGTCAGCGGCAGGCGCCGGTGCCGGGGCGGGATGTCGTCCAGCGACCGCCACTGGCCGTCGCGGCCGTCGTAGGCCAGCTCCCGCGGCACCAGCACGCGCAGCCCGCCGCCGGAGAGCATGGACTCGCTGGAGGCCAGCAGGTGCGTGACCCCGTAGGCGGCGGCCACCCGGGTGCGCAGCATCGCGTCGCGGATGTCGTCGCCGTCGTGCTTGGGCAGCGGCAGGGCCACGATCGTCGAGGCCGGCATCCGGTCGCGGGCGGCCAGCACGCAGCGCACCAGCGCCTCCGGGGCGAGCCCGTCGGGGCCCGGCCCGTCCACCGGCACGAGCACGACCAGGTGCGCGGCCAGCGTGCGGGCGGCCCGGGCGATCTGGGCGAGCTGCGGGCGGTGCAGCGGGCGGTCGGCGATCACCCCGAGGACGCGCCCGGACGGCAGCGCGCCGCGCACCTCCGCCGGGGTCCGGCGCATGCGGCGGAAGGCCCCGTGCCCGCCGTCGCCGAGCCGGAGGACCCGGCCCGCCGCGCCAAGCGTGGTCTTGCGGGCCGGGTACAGCTCGGTGACCTCCAGCGCGGCCACCGGCGCGCCCTCCAGGTCGGCCAGGATGAGCACCCGCCGTAACGGGTTGAACACGTCGAGATGCTCGGACAGCGACCGGGGCACCTCGAGCGTGACCGGCACCGGCCAGGCCGTGCCGTCGGCCAGCCTGCCGGTGCGGCGCAGCGCGATGAGGTCCGCCGAGCCCAGGAAGCCGGTCAGGGGCGTATACGCCCCTGACAACAGCAACTCGAGGTCCGCTAGCTCGGAAGGTTTCGGCGTATACGTCGGCGCGTCCCGCAGCACGTCGTCCGGCAACGCCCATCCATCGACTGCCCAGCCGTTCAATGACACGCCCGCAAGCCTGCCACAGCGCTCATCCGGTGTTGCGCATGCCCGCCGCGATGCCATTGATCGTCGTCAGCAGGGCCCGCTCCAGCGCCGGATCGGGCGAGGATCGCCGGCCGCCGGGCCAGGCGCCGCTGTCGGCGCTCTTGCTGGCGCGGTACTGGTCCAGCAGCGTCACCTGCAGGTGGTGCAGCGGCTGCAGGTAGGTGTCGCGCACCTCCAGCGTGCGCTGCAGCACCGGCTGGTGGTCCAGCGGCCGCTCCTCGCCGGTGATCGCGAGCACCTCGGCCAGCGTCTGGCGGTACTCCTCGCTGATCACGTCGAAGATCGGCTGCAGCGGCTTGGGGACCAGTGTCTCGACGTACCGCGACGCGATCTCCAGGTCGGTCTTCTGCAGCATCATCTCGACGTTGGACAGGAACGTGGCGAAGAAGTGCCACTTCTTGTGCATCTCGCGCAGCACGTCGCCGAGGCCGGCCTCGCGGGCCGCCTTGAGGCCGCTGCCCACGCCGAACCAGCCGGGCACGATCTGGCGCGACTGGGTCCAGCCGAACACCCACGGGATGGCCCGTAGCCCGGACAGGCCGGCGTCGGCGTTCGGCCGCTTGGCCGGGCGCGAGCCGATGTTGAGGGCGCCGAGCAGCTCGGTGGGGGTGGCGGCCCAGAAGTACGCCGGAAGGTCGGGGTTCTCCACCAGCGACCGGTAGGTGGTGAACGCCGCCGAGGACACCGTCTCCATGGCCGAGTCCCAGCGGGCCAGCTCCTCGGCGGGCTGCCGGGGCTCGGTGTGCAGCAGCGCGCTCTGCAGCACGGCGGCCAGGGTCAGCTCGAGGTTCTCCCGGGCCAGGGCCGGCAGCGTGTACTTGTCGGAGATGACCTCGCCCTGCTCGGTCACCTTGATCGCGCCGTCCAGCGTGCCCCACGGCTGGGCCAGGATCGCCTCGTGGGTGGGGCCGCCGCCGCGCCCGACGGTGCCGCCGCGGCCGTGGAACAGCCGCAGCCGCACGCCGTGGCGGGCCGCGACGTCGCGCAGCTGGCGCTGGGCCTTGTGGATCATCCACTGTGAGGTGGTGATGCCGGCGTCCTTGTTGGAGTCGGAGTAGCCGAGCATGACCTCCTGCACGTCGCCGCGGGCGCGCACGATGGCCCGGTACACCGGGATCGACAGCAGCTCGTCCAGGATCTCGCCGGCCATCTCCAGCTCGCGGGCCTGCTCCAGCAGCGGGGCGAACCCGACCCGGGCGCGCGCGGACTCCATCGAGGCCCCGCCGAAGCCGGCCCCGGCGCTGACCTCGACCAGGCCCCACTCGCGGGCCAGCACGACCGCGGCCAGCACGTCGTCGATGCCCTGGGTCATCGAGATGATGTACGTCTCGACGACCTCGGGGCCGAAGCGGTCCTGCACCTCGCGGATGGCCGCGAACACGTCGAACGTCTTGCGCGCACTGTCGCTCAGCCCGGTGTCGCGGGTGGCCAGCGGCCGGCGGCCGTTGAGCTCGTCGATGAGCAGCTGGCGACGCCCGTCGCGGTCCAGCTGGGCGTAGTCGACCTCGCCGACCCGGCGGTACAGCTGGGAGAGCACCTCGTGGTGGGCGTCGGCGTGCTCGCGCACGTCCAGCGTGGCCAGCTGCAGGCCGAAGGCGGACAGCGTGCGGATCGCCGAGGCGAGCTTGCCGGTCGCGGCCAGCTGGCCGCCGTTGCGGGCCAGCGACGCGCGCATCAGCTCGAGGTCGGAGATCAGCTCGCCGGTGCCGAGGTAGTCCCGGCCGGGCTTGTGCGGGGTGCCGGTGGCCAGGCGGGTCCGGGTGTGGTCGAGCTTGAGCCGGATGCAGCGCAGCTTGAGCCGGTAGGACTCCTCCATGTTGACCCGGCGGTAGCGGGGCGGCAGCTCCGGCAGGTTGTCCAGGTCGGCGGCGAGGCTCGCGGAGAGGTCCAGCGAGACCCCGCGCAGGCGCTTGGAGACCGAGATCTCGTCGATCAGGGCGTCGATCACGCCCTCGGCCATGCGGATGCCGTACTCGTGCTGGATGAGCAGCACGTCCCGGGTCACCGCCGGGGTCACGAACGGGTTGCCGTCGCGGTCGCCGCCGATCCACGAGCCGAAGGTCAGCGGGCGGGCGGTGGGGGCCAGCTGCACGCCGAGGTCGCGCAGCGTCTCGTAGAGGTCGTCCAGCACCTGCGGCGCGGCGCCCTCGGCCAGGTCGGCGAGGTAGTACACGGCGTTGCGGGCCTCGTCGCTGGGCTCCGGCCGCTCCAGGCGCAGCTCGTCGGTCTGCCAGAGCAGGTCGAGCAGCTCCGCCAGGCGGCGGTCGGTGCGCGCGGTGCGGCTCTTGTCCGGCTCGGCCGAGCCGTCCAGCGCGGTGGCCACGGCCTCCGCGTCCAGCTCGTCGCCGACGGCCCGCAGCTTGGTCAGGATCGAGCGGCGCGCGGCCTCGGTGGGGTGGGCGGTGAAGACCGGGCGGACGGCGAGCTTGGAGGCGATGGAGCCGATCTCGCGGACCCCGACGCCGCGGTCGGCGATCAGCTTGGCCGCCCGCTCGAGCCAGCCGCCCTCGCGCACGCGGATGCGGCGCAGCTCCCGGGCGCGGTGGACCTGCTCGGTGATGTTGGCGAGGTGGAAGTACGTCGAGAAGGCCCGGGCCAGCTGAGTGCCCGTGACCACGTCGAGGCCGTGCAGGCGCTCGGCGGCGGCCTCCGGGTCGGTGCGGACCAGCGCGCGGACCTCCTCCACCAGGTCCAGCAGCTGCTGGCCGTCCTGGCGCACGAGGCTCTGGCCTAGCAGCGACCCCAGCCGGCGAATGTCGGCACGCAGGGCGGCGTCGGCGGTCGACTCTTCCGAGGTCCCAGCGGACATGTTGTGTCCCCTCCAAGTTGGCTCGGCTCGGCTTGGGGGGACGGCGCTGTCCGATTCAGGGGCATCGTATCCGCTGCGGGGGCGCCCCGTGACGTTCCGGTGAGTCAGGTCTCAGGATCTCATCCCGCATTGCCCCCCGGCGTTTTGTCATACCCGCCCGATAGTCTGGATGCGCATCGACCACCCCCCGCCCGTCTGGGCGCGGGGCTGTTTGCCGTGCTGTGCGGATAACCCCAATGAAGTCTGTGGGTGCAAATCACCATGAAGCTCGCCGGTATCACCGCCGCCGCTCTCGACGATCCCGCCCTCGCCCGCGCGCGTGACCTCGCCCGCGCCGGGCACTACGACCAGGTCGACCTCACCGGGCCGCCCGCCCTGCGCGCGGTCGTGGCCGCCGTCGTCGCCGCCGAGCGGCCCGTGCTGGCCGTGACCGCCACCAGCCGCGAGGCCGAGGACCTGGCCGCGACCCTGGGCTGTCTGCTCGATCCGGACCTGGTGGCGGTGTACCCGTCGTGGGAGACGCTGCCGCACGAGCGCCTCTCCCCCCGCTCCGACACCGTCGGGCGGCGCCTGGCGGTGCTGCGCCGGCTGGCTCATCCGACCGAGGCGGCGCCCCGGCCCCGGGTCGTCGTCGCGCCGGTCCGCTCGGTCCTGCAGCCGCAGCTCAAGGGCCTGGGCGACCTGGAGCCGATCGACCTGCGGCCGGGCGGCGCGGCCGACCTCGACGCGCTGACCACCCGCCTGGGCGAGCTCGCCTACGCCCGGGTCGACCTGGTCACCAAGCGCGGCGAGTTCGCGGTCCGCGGCGGCATCCTCGACGTGTTCCCGCCGACCGAGGAGCACCCGCTGCGGGTGGAGTTCTGGGGCGACGAGGTCGAGGACATCCGCTCGTTCGCGGTGGCCGACCAGCGCACGATCGAGAAGGTCGAGCGGCTGTGGGCCCCGCCCTGCCGCGAGCTGCTGCTCACCGACGAGGTGAAGGCCCGGGCGGCGGCCCTGTCCACCGACCACCCGCAGCTGGCCGAGATGCTCGACAAGCTGGCCGGCGGCATCCCGGTCGAGGGCATGGAGTCGCTCACCCCGGCGCTGCTGGGCGGCTCCGACGCCCTGGAGCTGCTGCTGCACACCATGCCGCCGGGCACCCACGTGCTGCTGTGCGACCCGGAGCGGATCCGCACGCGGGCCCACGACCTGGTCCGCACCAGCGAGGAGTTCCTGGAGGCGAGCTGGGCGGCGGCCGCGGTCGGCGGCAAGGCCCCCATCGACCTCGGCGCGGCGGCCTTCCGCCACCTGGGCGACGTCCGGGCGGCGGCCGCCTCGCTCGGCCAGCCGTGGTGGTCGCTGAGCCCGTTCGCCGCGGCCGAGACCACGCGGGAGGCCGACGAGCCCTGGCGGCTCGGCGAGGACGAGCCGGTCACCACGGTCTCCGACGACGCCGTGTCGATCACGATCGGCGCGCAGGCCGTGCCGCTGTACCACGGCGAGACCGCCCGCGTGGTCGAGGACCTCAAGCGGCTCACCGGCGAGGGCTGGCGGATCGCGCTGGTCTTCGAGGGCACCGGGCCGGCCCAGCGGGCGGCCGAGGTGCTGCGCGGGGCCGACCTCGGGGTCGCCCTGAGCGAGTCGCTGGAGCAGCCCCCGGCCCCCGGCCTCATCGCCATCACCACCGGCTCGATGGAGCTGGGCTTCCTCGACGAAGCCGCCCGGCTCGCGGTCGTCACCAACACCGACATCTCCGGCGGTCGCGGCGCGTCGACCAAGGACATGCGCAAGATGCCGAGCCGGCGGCGCAACCAGATCGACCCGCTGGAGCTGCGCACCGGGGACTTCGTGGTGCACGAGCAGCACGGCATCGGCCGCTACGTCGAGATGGTGCAGCGCACCGTCAACGGCGCCGACCGCGAATACCTGGTGATCGAATACGCGGCGTCCAAGCGCGGCCAGCCCGGCGACCGGCTGTTCGTGCCGACCGACCAGCTGGACCAGCTCTCCCGCTACGTCGGCGGCGAGGCCCCGACGCTGCACAAGATGGGCGGCTCCGACTGGCAGAAGGCCAAGTCCCGGGCCCGCAAGGCGGTCCGCGAGATCGCCGCGCAGCTCATCCAGCTCTACGCCGTGCGGCAGAACTCGCAGGGCCACGCCTTCGGCCCCGACACCCCGTGGCAGCGCGAGCTGGAGGACGCCTTCCCCTACCGGGAGACCCCCGACCAGCTGGCCGCGATCGAGGAGGTCAAGACCGACATGGAGAAGTCGGTCCCGATGGACCGGCTGATCTGCGGCGACGTCGGCTACGGCAAGACCGAGATCGCGGTGCGGGCCGCCTTCAAGGCGGTGCAGGACGGCAAGCAGGTGGCCGTGCTGGTGCCGACCACGCTGCTGGCCCAGCAGCACTTCAACACCTTCTCCGAGCGGGTCTCGCAGTTCCCGGTCGAGGTGCGCCAGCTCTCGCGCTTCCAGACCCCGACGGAGACGAAGCTGACCCTGGAGAAGGTCGTCGACGGCACCGTCGACATCGTCATCGGCACCCACCGGCTGCTGCAGCAGTCAACCCGGTTCAAACAGCTGGGCCTGGTCATCGTCGACGAGGAGCAGCGCTTCGGCGTCGAGCACAAGGAGTTCCTCAAGCAGCTGCGGGCCTCGGTCGACGTGCTGACCATGTCGGCCACGCCGATCCCGCGCACCCTGGAGATGGCCATCACCGGCATCCGCGAGATGTCGACCATCGCCACCCCGCCGGAGGAGCGCCACCCGGTGCTCACCCTCGTCGGCGCCCAGGACGACAAGCAGGTGGCCGCGGCCATCCACCGCGAGCTGCTGCGCGACGGCCAGGTCTTCTACCTGCACAACCGGGTCGAGTCGATCGAGCGGGCGGCCCGCCGGCTGCGCGAGCTGGTGCCCGAGGCCCGCGTCGCGGTCGCGCACGGCCAGATGACCGAGGAGGCCCTCGAGAAGATCATGGTGGGCTTCTGGGAGAAGGAGTACGACGTCCTGGTCTGCACCACGATCGTGGAGAGCGGCATCGACATCCCCAACGCCAACACCCTGATCGTCGAGCGCGCCGACCTGCTCGGCCTGGCCCAGCTGCACCAGATCCGGGGCCGAGTGGGCCGCGGCCGCGAGCGCGCCTACGCCTACTTCCTCTACCCGCCGGACAAGCCGCTGACCGAGCACGCCCACGAGCGGCTGGCCACCATCGCCCAGCACACGGAGCTCGGCGCCGGCATGTATGTGGCGATGAAGGACCTGGAGATCCGCGGCGCCGGCAACCTGCTGGGCGGCGAGCAGTCCGGCCACATCGAGGGCGTGGGCTTCGACCTCTACGTGCGCATGGTCGGCGAGGCCGTCGCGCAGTTCAAGGGCGAGCGCCCCGAGGAGGAGGAGCAGGACGTCAAGATCGACCTGCCCGTCGACGCCCACCTCCCGCTGGAGTACATCTCCGCCGAGCGCCTCCGCCTGGAGATCTACCGCAAGATCGCCGGCGCCAAGGACGACCCGGCGCTGGACGAGATCGTCGCCGAGATGCGCGACCGCTACGGCGAGCCCCCGCTCCCGGTGGCCAACCTGCTGGCCGTGGCCCGCTTCCGGTTCCTGGCCCGGTCCCACGGCCTGACCGACGTCTCCCTGCAGGGCAAGCACGTCCGCTTCGGCCCGCTGCAGCTGCCGGACTCCAAGCAGATGCGCCTCAAGCGCCTCTACCCGGAGGCCGTCTACAAGTCCGCCGCCGACACGGTCTCCCTGCCGCGTCCCTCGACCCGGCGGGTGGGCGGCGAGCCGATGCGCGACACCCAGCTGCTCGACTGGGCCGCCGAGCTGCTGGCCACGGTCCTCGGCGGCCCGGCCCCGAAGCCCGCGGCGGCCAAGCCGTGAGGCGTGGGATCGCGGCCGTAGTGGCGATCCTGGCGGGGGCCGGGCTCGCGGGTTGCCGGGCCGAGCCGGGCGTCGCGGTCTACCTCGGGGACCGGAAGGTCACGGTGGACCGGGTCGATCGCATCGTGCGCTCGGCCCCGCACAGCAGCCCCGGCCAGGTCGTGTCGCTGTTCATCTGCGGTGACGCCGGCGGGCGTTTGGCGGCCGAGCGCAAGCTGGAGGTCGCGCCGCCCGATCCGGCGATGTTCGCGGTGTATTTCAGGCTGCCGGAGGACAGCGAATACGTGCGGCTGTGGGCCCGGTGCTTCTCGCTCGTGAGCGCGGCGACCAACGTCGAGATGGCCCGGCCGCTCACCGACGGGGAGGCGCAGCGGCTGGTCGACGCGCTGAGCGCGGCCAACGTCGACGTGACGGTCGCGGACGCGCGGCGGCACGTCGAGATCGGGCCGCTGTTCGAGGCGCAGCAGCACTTCGCCGAGGCGATTCGCGGCGGCGACGTGGTGGTCAATCCGCGGTACGAGCCCGTGTTCCCGGTCTTCGTCGGCCAGGGCGTGCAGATCAACCTCGCGTTCGCGGAGGAGGAGGCATGAGCGGTCCGCAGCGTTGCGGCGCCTGGTCTGGGTCGACTGCCGCGGAGCCTCGTCGAGCCAGACCTGGCGTTGGGGCCGCGAACAATCAGCACAGGGTTGGCTCACGCCGGCGCCGGAGCGCAGCGGAGGTGACGGCATGAGCGGGCGTGTGGTGCTGCTGGTGACCTCGCCCCGGCTGCCCGCCGGGGTGCTCACGGCGCAGGCCTGGGATCTCGTGCGGGCGCACCCGGTGCTCACCGCGGACGAGTCCGAGCAGGCGGCGGCGCTGCGGGCGGCGGGGGCCACGGTCACGGCCGGCGCGCACGACGTCGACGCGCTCATCGCGGCGATCGCGGCGCACGGGACGGTGGTCTGGCTGGCCGGGCCCGACGGGGACGAGCAGCTGGCGCGGGAGCTGGGGCTGCGGCTGGCGCGCGAGCCGGGGCTGGCCGAGCTGGAGCTGCTCTACGGGTCGTGGGACCCGCCGGGGGCGCGGCTGCTGGACGTCGTGACCGTGATGGACCGGCTCATGCACCCCGAGGCCGGGGACCCCTGGAAGCGGGCGCAGACGCACGCGAGCCTGGCGCACTTCCTGCTCGAGGAGGCGTATGAGCTCTACGACGCCATCCGCGACGAGGACGCCGAGGCGGTGCGGGAGGAACTCGGGGACGTGCTGCTCCAGGTGGTGCTGCACGCCCGGCTCGCCGAGGAGACGTCCGGGTTCGGCGTCGACGCCGTGGCCGGGGACCTGGTGGCGAAGCTGATCCGGCGCAATCCGCACGTGTTCGCCGACGCCGAGGTGGGCGGGATTGAGGAGATCATCGCCAACTGGGAGCAGATCAAGAAGGCGGAGAAGGCGCGCGGCTCGGCGGTGGACGGGGTCGCGCTGTCGCAGCCCGCGCTGGCGCTGGCCGCCAAGCTGCTGCAGCGGGTGGAGCGGGCCGGTCTCGACGTATCGAATCCGGGGCCCGAAACGCTCGGCGGGGAGCTCTTTGCGCTGGTCGCGCGGGCGCGCACGGAGGGGCTGGACGCCGAGGACGCGCTGCGCACGGCGGCGCTGGACTACATCGAGGCCGTGCGCCGGGCCGAGCGCAGGTAGCCCGGCCCCCGCACCGCCGCCCGGGGCCGCACGGCCTTGGGCGGCCAGTCCGCGCGAGCGCGCCACCGGCCGGAGCCGCACGCCTCACCCGGCCAGTCCGCGCGGGCGCGCTACCGGCCGGAGTCGTACGGCCTCAATCGGCTTGGTGTGCCGGATGGTCCGCCACCGCCGCTCGACGGCCCCGCCCAGCCGGTGTGGGCGCGTTGTTAGCTGGGGCCATGCGGCCCTGGGGCGGCCGGGTCCGCGCGGGCGGACCGCGATCGACAAGCTCACCGCGGTCGGCTACACCGGCCTGCACGACACCGCGGCCGCCGCCCAGCAGGGCGTCGTCGACGCGTTCCAGCCCGGCGCAGCATCGGCGATCCGCGCACGGGTGCTCTGCGGGCGCGCGGGTCAGGCTCGGTGGGCCGGGCGGTGGGTCAGGCGGTGGTGCAGGGAGCGGGCGAGCAGGGCGGCGGCGAAGGGCGCGTCCTCGCGCAGGTAGCGGCGGGCCAGGCGACGCGGCTCGCGGGCCAGGCGGTCCAGCCACTCCAGGCCGGCCTTCTGCAGCGCCGGGCGGGCGCGGCTGATGTCGCCGGCCACGAAGTTCACCGCGGCGCCGCAGCCGAGGAACCAGGTGCCGGGCAGGTGGCCGCGCAGTCGCGCGATCAGGTGCTCCTGGCGGGGGAAGCCGATCCCGACGTACACCATCTGCGGTTGAGCCTTGATGACCCGCGCGCAGACCGAGCGAAGGACCCGGGGGCTGCGGTCGAAGCCGAACGGCGGGCAGTGCGCGCCGGCGATGCGCAGGCCGGGGAAGGCGTCGGCCAGGCGCGCGGCGGCGCGGTGGGCACCGTCCGGCTCGCCGTCGGTGGACGGGGCGCCGCCGAGCACGAAGACGCGGCCGCCCCGGTGGGCCAGGCCGCGCGAGAGCGACCAGATCAGGTCGGAGCCGGGGACCCGCGCCGGTAGCGCGCGGCCGGCCAGCCGGGCGGCCCAGACCAGCGGGGCGCCGTCGGCGACGACCAGGTCGGCGTCGCCGAGCGTCGCGCGGAGGGCGGCGTCGCGGGCCACCTGCCGAAGGATGTCGACGTTCGGCGTGACGATCCAGCCGCCGCGGCCCTCCTCGATGGCGGCGAGGACCCGGGCGACGACCTCGCCCTCGGTGAGCGGGTCGACGGCCAGATCGCCGACGGGGACCCGCCGGGTGTGCGTGTAGCTGCGCAGCATCGTTCGTCCGCAATTCCTCGTTAGACCCACCAGATGCCAGCGAAACTGGCATATCTACCAAAACGACCAAGGAGGACGGTTTGGTACGCGTTCTGTTCCTCGGTGGGCTCGGGCGCAGCGGCACCACGCTGCTCGAACGCCTACTGGGGGAGCTGCCCGGCGTGTGCCCGCTCGGGGAGGTCGTGCACCTGTGGGAGCGCGACGTCGCCGGGGACGAGCGCTGCGCCTGCGGCGAGCACTTCTCCGAGTGCGGCTTCTGGCGGGAGGTCGGCGAGAAGGCGTTCGGCGGCTGGCACCACGTCGACGTGTGGCGGGTGCTCGCGCTGCGCCACGCGGTCGAGCGGACCCGGCACATCCCGCGGCTGGCCAGCGTGCGGATGAGCCCGGCCCATCGGCTGCTGGTCGAGGAGTACGCCGACTGGTACGCCCGGCTCTACGAGGCCGCCGCGGTCGTCTCCGGCGCCGAGGTACTGGTGGACTCCTCCAAGCACGCGGCGCTGGCCTACTGCCTGCGGTTCGCGCCGGGGCTCGACCTGCGGGTGGCGCACGTGGTGCGGGACAGCCGCGGGGTGGCGTACTCGTGGACGAAGAAGGTCACGCGGCCCGAGACCGACAACGCGGAGGAGATGACGCGGTACTCCCCCGGGCGCTCGGCCCTGCTGTGGAACGCCCACAACGTGGCGTTCTCCGCGTTGCACAAGTGCGGCGTGCCCGTTCGGCGCGTGCGGTACGAGGAGCTCCTGGAGGATCCGGGTGCCGTTCTGCGCGATCTGTCGGAGTTCATCGACATCGCGCCGGGTGAGCTCGGCTTCCTCCGCGACGGCGTGGCCGAGCTGGGCCCCTGCCACAGCGCCGCCGGCAACCCGATGCGCTTCACCGTCGGTCCGGTGCCTCTGCGCCGCGACGACGCCTGGCGCACGGCCCTGCCCGGGGGCCAGCGGCGGGTCGTGAGCGCGCTGACCGCGCCCCTGCTCGGCGCCTACGGCTATCGGGGCGCCCGATGAGCACGGCCGGGCACTGGCCGAGCGTCGGCGTGATCGTGCCGACCCGCAACCGGCCCGAGCTGCTGCGCCGCGCCGTGGCCGGGATCGTCGCCCAGGACTACCCCGGCCCGGTGCGCACCATCGTGGTCTTCGACCAGCACGCGACCGACGCGAGCCTGTGCCGGGGCGGCGACCGCCCGCTGGACGTCCTGCCCAACCTGCGCAAGCCGGGCCTGGCCGGGGCGCGCAACACCGGCATCGTGGCGCTGGACACCGACCTGGTCGCGTTCTGCGACGACGACGACGTGTGGCTGCCGACCAAGCTGCGCCGCCAGGTGCACGCGCTGCAGCAGCGCCCGCAGGCGGAGTTCTGCACCTCGGCGATCGAGGTCGAGTTCGGCGACCGGCTCACCCCGCGGCTGGCCGGGGCGTCGCTGGTGGGCCTCGACGACCTGGTCCGCTCGCGGATGTCGATGCTGCACTCCTCGACGTTCATGATGCGCCGGTCCGTCTTCGACCACGACGCGATGGGCCTGGTCGCCGAGGACGCCCCGGGCAGCCAGAACGAGGACTGGGACCTGCTGCTGCGGGCGGCCAAGCGGGGCGAGATCGTGCACGTCGACGAGCCGCTCGTGCGGGTGTTGTGGGGGCGCTCGTCGCTGTTCGCGTACGAGTACGCCACCAAGATGGCGTCCCTGCGCTGGATGATGACCCGGCACCCGGAGATCGCCGCCTCCACCACGGGCGCCGGCCGCGTCTACGGCCAGCTCGCGTGCTGGTCGGCGGCGACCGGCAACCGCCGCGACGCCTGGCGCTGGACCAAGGCCGCCATGCGCTCCAACTGGCGCGAGCCGCGCGCCGCGATCGCGCTGGCCGCCGTGACCGGCGTGGTCAGGGTCGAAAGCGTGCTCGGGGCCCTCCACCGCAGGGGCCGCGGGATCTAGGCTCGTCGCTATGAGGCTTCACGTTCGCATGCACGGGGATGGCCTCGCGGGAGCGCCCTTCCTGCTCGTGCACGGGCTGTCGTCGAACGCGCGGCTGTGGGACGGCGTCGCCGGGCACCTGGTCGCGGCGGGCCATCCGGCGTACGCCGTCGACCTGCGCTCGCACGGCGAGTCGCCCGTCGCCGCCGACGGCCACGACACCGCGACCGCTGCCGACGACCTCGCCGGGCTGGACCTCCCGCCGGCGATCGTGGCCGGCCATTCGTGGGGCGGCAACGTCGTGGTCCAGCTGGCCGCCCGGCACCCCGAGCGGGTGCGCGCGCTGGGCCTGGTCGACGGCGGCTGGATCGACCTCGCCGCGCAGTTCTCCGACTGGGAGACCTGCGCGGCGATGCTCCGCCCGCCGGATGTGACCGCCATGAGCGCGACTCGCCTGCGGGAGCGGCTGCGCTCGGCCCATCCGGACTGGGAGCCCTGGGCCGTCGAGGCGACGGTCTCCAACCTGGCCGTCGGGCCGGACGACTCCCTCTCCCGCCGGCTGCCCGTCCCGCAGCACATGCGGATCGTGCGCAGCATGTGGGACGATCCGCCGCAGCGGTACTTCGACCGGATCGACGTCCCCGTGCTGGCCATCCCCGCCGGGACCAGGACGCCCAACCTCACCGGCCTGCGGGACGTCAAGATCCGCCCGTACCCCGACGGCGACCACGACCTGCACGCCCAGCACCCCGCGTCTATCGCGGCCGATCTACTGAGCCTCGCCTGACCGGCCTTACAGGCTCACGAACGGTAACCTGCGCCGCGACCAGCACGCTGACCAATCGCGGCAGGCGCCGGGGCAGAGTTGACCTTGTATGCAGTCTATGATTCTGCGATGAATTCGCCTGGGCGGGGCAGCGGGTTGTCTACCACTGCCAAGGTGTTGCTTGCGCTACTCGCCATCTTGCTACTTTGCTGCGCCAGTTGCTGCACGCAGCGACCGGATTTCGTCTGGGCGTTGTTCCGAGACTCTCGCGAATACCCCAACCAGGAGGGTCGGCTCCGCGTCACAATCGGCGGCGGCGATCTGGAGAAGGATATTCTGCCACATTACCGGTTGACGTTGCCGTGTGATGTCACGGACTTGCGGTTCGCCGACGAAGAGGACTTCAGCAGAGCGGGCACGGTGTACCTGCGTTTCTCCACGTCGTCCAGCTGCCTTGACAAATTCCTGCGGGACAACGGGATGCTGTACAGCAGCAAAGACCAATGCTACATGGGGCACGGGACCGACCATTATGGATGGGGGATCAGCGGAGATAACGACTGCTATTTTCGCGATTCTTCCGATTATGACCACCCATTGCTGTCCGCCTCGGTCGACCGTACCCCCTCGCGCCCTATCGTGTATTTCGTTGCCAGCCGTTGACGTCAATCCGAGGCTACGGTAGCCAGCCGCCTCGACCAGCGGCAGCCTCCGACCAGACCTTCCCGGCCTTGGCCGCCGGCTCCTTCGCCGCCACCCCACATCGCTGACCGCCTGGACGCTGTCTGTCATGGCTCGGTTCGACGCCTGCTGCGAGGCGCGGAACTCCTTCCAGGGCCGAGTGGACCATGTAGGTCGCGATGCATCCGGCCGCTTCGCTAGGCCGACACATCGGACATACCATGATTTTTGGACATTTCCGGGATCGGGGTGAGGGCCGCGGGTGAGTTGCCCCAACCATGCAGTACGCTCGTACTGCTAAGTGGAACCGGGACCCTGCCGGCGACGCATGGCGAAGAGTGCTGGAATCAGCGAGGACTGCCCACGGCGGCGGAGACCCCGGTAGGCAGCGCGAGAGGAGCGCCCGGCCGATGGCGAAGATCAAGGTAAACAACCCTGTCGTCGAGCTCGACGGCGACGAGATGACCCGGATCATCTGGAAGCAGATCCGCGAGCAGCTGATCCTGCCGTACCTCGACGTCGACCTCAAGTACTACGACCTGTCGATCGAGTACCGCGACCAGACCGACGACCAGGTCACCGTGGACGCCGCGAACGCCATCAAGCAGCACGGCGTCGGCGTCAAGTGCGCGACGATCACGCCCGACGAGGCGCGCGTCGAGGAGTTCTCGCTCAAGAAGATGTGGCGCTCCCCGAACGGCACGATCCGCAACATCCTCGGCGGCGTGGTCTTCCGCGAGCCGATCATCATGTCGAACGTGCCGCGGCTCGTCCCCGGCTGGACCAAGCCGATCATCATCGGCCGTCACGCCCACGGCGACCAGTACAAGGCCACCGACTTCGTCGTCCCGGGCCCCGGCAAGGTCACCGTCACCTACACCCCCGCCGACGGCGGCGCCCCCATGGAGTTCGAGGTCGCCAACTTCCCCGGCGGCGGCGTGGCCATGGGCATGTACAACTACGACGACTCGATCCGCGACTTCGCGCGGGCGTCGCTGCGCTACGGCCTGGACCGGGGCTACCCGGTGTACCTGTCGACCAAGAACACGATCCTGAAGGCGTACGACGGCCGCTTCAAGGACCTCTTCGCCGAGGTCTTCGAGACCGAGTTCAAGGACGAGTTCGCGCAGGCCGGCATCACCTACGAGCACCGTCTCATCGACGACATGGTCGCCGCCGCCCTGAAGTGGGAGGGTGGCTTCGTCTGGGCCGCCAAGAACTACGACGGCGACGTGCAGTCGGACACCGTGGCCCAGGGCTTCGGCTCGCTCGGCCTGATGACCAGCGTGCTGATGACCCCGGACGGCAAGACGGTCGAGGCCGAGGCCGCCCACGGCACGGTGACCCGGCACTACCGCCAGTGGCAGAAGGGCGAGAAGACGTCGACGAACCCGATCGCGTCCATCTTCGCCTGGACCCGGGGCCTCGCCCACCGTGGCAAGGTTGACGGCACCCCCGCGGTGACCGACTTCGCCAACACCCTGGAGCAGGTCTGCATCGACACCGTCGAGGGCGGCCAGATGACCAAGGACCTGGCCCTCCTGATCTCCCGCGACGCCCCGTGGCTGACGACGGACGAGTTCATGAACGCGCTCGACCAGAACCTCGCGAAGCGCCTCAGCGCCTGATTCACCCAGCACCACCGCCGCCGGCCCCACTCCGGGAGGAGCTTGGGGCCGGCGCTGCGTTTGCCCTCAACCATGCCCGCGCTCTCTTGCGCCCCGCTGTAGCGCCCTTGCGCCGCTCCCTTGCGCGGCTCCCTCGCGCTCTCGCGCGCTCCCTTGGCGCCCCTTGCGCTCTCGCGCGTTCCCCTGCGGCTCTGCGCTCTCGCGCGGCCCCTTGCGCGTTCCCCCTGCGCCGTCGCGCGACGCTCGGCTGACCGAGCGAAGTCGGCCACTTACCGACAGAAGCATCCCGCCCGGCCCGAGTGAAACTGTCACACCCACCCGTCATCCTGTCCTCGTGAATCTCCTCGCACGCGCCGCCGGGTTCGTCGTCATCGGGCTCGGGCTGGTCGCCACCATCGCCGGGCTCGCGCTGCCCTGGACGCTGGCCGACGGCCGGCACCCGGACCTGGTCACCATCGCGGGGATCGCGTTCGTGGGGCCGCTGCTGAGCGCGCTGTGCCTGGCGTATGCGCGCACGGAGCCCCGCCGGGCCCGGCTCATCGCCGCCGTGGCGGCGGTCGCGGGCGTGGCCGCCGCGGTGATCGCGACGGCGCTGACGCGCCTGGTCGAGCCGAGCGCGGGCATCGGCCTCGGCGGCCCGGTCACGGTCGCGGGCTCGGTGGCGCTGGCCCTGGGCTGGACGGCGCTCGCGGTCACCGGCGCGGGCCGGTTGCCGGGGCCGGACTGGCGGCCGTGGTCCGCGGTTGCCGCATTGGCAGTGGTACTGCTGGTGGCCGCCGCGGTCGGGGTGGACTGGGCCCGCGAGGGCCGGTTCGTCAACGCGACCACGGCCGGCGTGGCGCCCCCGGCCCAGGTCCAGGCGTGGCCGTTGCCGGTCGCCGGCGTCGAGCTCGTGGCCGTGCACGGCGACCTGGCGATTCTCCGCGCGGGCGACGGCATCCGCGCCGTGTGGCTCGGCAGCGGCACGCCGGCCTGGCAATACCTGCGCACCGACCTGGCCAGTCAGGCCGCGGGGCTGGTCGACGACGCGGTCGTGGTCGCGTTCGGGACCGACGACGGGGTACTGGTGACGGCCCTCGACGCGGGCACGGGGGCGGCGCGGTTCTCCCAGCGGTACAGGTCGGGGAAAATGGCGACGGTGCGCGCCGCGGGTCCCACGGCGGTGTTGTCCGGATCGGGCGCCGGCGCCGGGGAGTTGCTCGGCATCGACGCGCGCACGGGCGAGCAACGGTGGCGCTGGTCGCCGGCGCGCAACGGTGCGGCCTGCGACGTGACCGACCTGGCGGGCACCGCCGAGACCCTGGCGGTGGCGCTGCGCTGCCGCGCACAGGGCGTGGACGACGTGGCCGTCGGGCTGGCCGCGGCGACCGGGGTGGAGCGGTGGTCGTGGCACGCGGTCCAGCGGGGCGGCACGGAGCTGCGGGTGTACTCCACGGGCGCCGGCTTCGTCACGCTGACCGGCGCGACGCCGCAGCGCGTCACGTACATGGACGCCACCACCGGCACGGTCGGCGCCCGCCACGACGCCGCCGGCACGCTGGCGGTGCCCGCCGGACCGAGCCTCATCTACGCCGACCAGGGCGGCGCCCAGGCCCACCTGACCGCCGTCGACCCGCGCACGGGCGCAACGAAGTGGAACATGGGCCTGGCCGGCCTCGGCGGCTACCAGCCCGTGGCCGGCACGGAGGCCAACGGCCACGCGTACGTGCTGTGGCGCGGCCCCTCGGGCGCCCTGCGCCTGCTCACCGCCTCGACCAGCGACGGCACGACGACCGAGGAACGCGCCATCGCCTGCGCCACCCGCTGCCCGGAAATCGCCGTCGCCGCCGCGGGCCAGCACGCCGTCATCGCCACGAGAGAGGAGAAGGCCACGCAGCTGTACCTGAGCGTCGCCTGACACCCCCGCGTGGGCGGCGCGGCGCGGGCGGGTGCACTGCCGAGGCAGGGGTGAAGCCGGCGGGCGCGGCCCGTGGAGTGTCAGGCATGTCGCTGTTCGCTGGCGGTGCGCCCCGCGCCCGAGCGGCTACGAGTAGATCGCCTCGCTGTGGTGCTGGATGTCCACGCCGTGTCTGCGCATGAAGGCCAGGGGTTCGACGGGCTTGCCGTCCTTGCGCACCTCGAAGTGCAGGTGTGAGCCGAACGAGTGGCCGGTGTTGCCGACCAGCGCGAGCTTGTCGCCGGCGTGTACCTGTTCGCCCTCGTGGCACAGGAGCTTGGAGGCGTGGCCGTACACGGTTACGAGGCCGTCGCCGTGGTCGATCATGATGTTGTTGCCGTAGCCTCCGTTCCAGCGGCACAGGGTCACCCGGCCGGCGGCCACGGCGGTGAAGGGGGTGCCCTCGGCGGCGCCCAGGTCGACGCCGGGGTGCAGCCTTCCCCAGCGCTCGCCGAAGAACGACGTCACCGTGTAGCTGCGCAGGGGGAGGATCCACACGTCGGGGGCCGGTTGGTTGGCGGTGCCGGCGGTGCCGTGGCCGTCGGAGCGGCTCGCCCGATCGCCCGAACGGGTGGAGATGTCGTCGTAGCTGCTGCTCGTCTCCATCGACAGATCGTCCATGTGCGGCTCGGGCAGCGCGGCGGCGGTGCTCAGCGCCACCGCGGCCGAGGCCACCAGTGCGGTGCTGAGGATGGTCAGATAGCGGCTGCGCGGGGATTCCCGGCGGCGCCGGCCGCGGTAGTTCGCGCGCGCGGATCTTGCATTCAACGCGGTGAACCTCGATTCCGGCAAATGCACGAGCGGCGGCAATCGCGCAGGCAAATATGAATTCGACAAAACCGAACGACACGGTAGCCACGGCCTAATCGGCGGCACAAGTTATGGGGGCGCGCCGCGCCGCTTCCGGGGTGCGATTGCGCCCGTCGGGTTGGTTGTGCGTAACCCGGACCGTTGCGCGGTCGTTGCGCGGCGGTGAATTCGGCTGCTGTACCTTCGGGCTTGGACCCCGCGCGACGGTGCCGGGGCCGTGCCCAGTGGCCGCCACGAACGGCCGGGAAGGACCGTGAGGATGAGCGCGCGGACCCGCGTCGTCATCGCCAAGCCTGGCCTCGACGGACACGATCGAGGCGTGAAGATCGTCGCCCGCGCGCTGCGGGACGCCGGCATGGAAGTCATCTACACCGGGCTGCACCAGACGCCCGAGCAGATCGTCGAGACCGCGATCCAGGAGGACGCCGACGCCGTGGGGCTCTCGGTGCTGTCCGGGGCGCACATGACCCTGTTCCGCCGGGTCATCGAGCTGCTCGCCGAGCGCGGCGCCGCCGACGTGACCGTGTTCGGCGGCGGGATCATTCCGGACGAGGACCTGCCGGAGCTGGAGCGGCTCGGCGTGGCGCGCATTTTCACACCCGGCGCGACCACCCAGTCGATCGTCGAATGGGCCCGGGAAAATCTCGAAAGCTGAGCGAAATACTGAAGCGACACTGATTGTCGTTTATCAATAGCTCGCAAAAGGGGAGGGGCCGGACGCACCCCTCACACGTCCGGCCCCTCTATCGCACGATGCCCCGCCGCCACCCCTCGACCGACAGGGCATCGGCCGTTTTGGTGCCGGCCCTACCCTCCCGGGCTCCCCGGTGGGCGGGCCGACATTGCTCTCAACGACGGCCCGCGGGGGCGGTTACGCCCTCGCGGCCGTGTCCCCCGTTCGTGAACGGAGGCGATACGGACGCCGAAACCTAGACGGGTCCGGATGGGAGTGGAATCGGGCACATCGGGAACCCGGGCGGCGCCCACGGGTGAAGCCGTGGTTAGGCTGCGAAGCGTTGAGCCGTCCTCGCGATGGGGCAGGCGGCACGGTTGACGGAACGGGACCAACTGTGGACCTGTACGAGTACCAGGGGCGTGCCCTCTTCGCGAAGCACGGGCTGCCCGTGCTTGGCGGCGGGGTTGCCGAGACCCCTGCAGAGGCCCGGGCGATCGCCGAGGAGCTCGGCGGCCGGGTCGTCATCAAAGCCCAGGTGAAGGTCGGTGGCCGCGGCAAGGCGGGCGGCGTCAAGCTGGCGGAGGGCGCCGACGAGGCGACCGCGCACGCGACCAACATCCTCGGCATGGACATCAAGGGCCACACGGTCCACAAGGTGATGGTCACCACCACGGCCGACATCGCCGAGGAGTACTACTTCTCCTACCTCCTCGACCGCGCGAACCGCACCTTCCTGTGCATCGCCAGCGTCGCCGGCGGCATGGAGATCGAGACCGTCGCCCACGACGCGCCGGAGAAGGTGGCCAAGGTCGCCATCGACGCCGTGAAGGGCGTGGACGAGGCGACCGCCCGGGCGATCGTCGAGCAGGCCAAGTTCCCGGCCGACGTGGCCGACCAGGTCGTCGCCATCGCGGTCAAGCTGTGGCAGGCCTTCGTCGCCGAGGACGCCACGCTGGTCGAGGTGAACCCGCTGGCCAAGACCACCGACGGCACCGTGCTGTGCCTCGACGCCAAGGTCACCCTCGACGCGAACGCCGACTTCCGGCAGCCCGACCACGAGGCGCTCGAGGACAAGGCCGCGGCCGACCCGCTGGAGCAGGCGGCCAAGGAGAAGAACCTCAACTACGTGAAGCTCGACGGCAACGTCGGCATCATCGGCAACGGCGCGGGCCTGGTCATGTCGACCCTCGACGTGGTCGCCTACGCCGGCGAGGGGCTGGGCAGCAAGCCGGCCAACTTCCTCGACATCGGCGGCGGCGCCAGCGCCCAGGTCATGGCCAACGGCCTGGAGATCGTGCTCGGCGACCCCGACGTGAAGAGCGTCTTCGTCAACGTCTTCGGCGGCATCACCGCCTGCGACGCGGTCGCCAACGGCATCGTGCAGGCCCTGCAGCTGCTCGAGGACCGCGGCGAGGCGGTCACCAAGCCGCTGGTGGTCCGCCTCGACGGCAACAACGCCGAAGAGGGCCGCCGGATCCTCGACGAGGCCGCCAACCCGCTGATCGAGCGGGTAGACACGATGGACGGCGCGGCCCGCCGGGCCGCCGAGCTCGCAGCGAGTGGGGTGTAACGACCATGGCGGTATGGCTGACCGAGTCCAGCAAGGTCATCGTCCAGGGCATGACCGGCGCCGAGGGCTCCAAGCACACCCGGCGCATGCTCGCCGCGGGCACCGACATCGTCGGCGGCGTCAACCCGCGCAAGGCGGGCCAGCAGGTCGACTTCGACGGCACCAAGCTCCCCGTCTTCGCCAGCGTGCAGGAGGCGATGGAGCAGACCGGCGCCGACACCAGCGTCATCTTCGTCCCGCCGGCCGGCACCAAGTCGGCCGCGGTGGAGGCGATCGACGCGCAGATCCCGCTCGCCGTGATCATCACCGAGGGCGTGCCGGTGCACGACACCGCCGTGCTCTGGGCCCACGCCCAGGCGGCCGGCAACAGGACGCGCATCATCGGGCCCAACTGCCCCGGCATCGCCAGCCCCGGCAAGTCCAACGCCGGCATCATCCCGGCCGACATCACCGGCCCGGGCAAGATCGGCCTGGTCAGCAAGTCGGGCACGCTGACGTACCAGATGATGTACGAGCTGCGCGACATCGGCTTCTCCACGGCCATCGGCATCGGCGGCGACCCGGTCATCGGCACGACGCACATCGACGCGCTCGCCGCGTTTGAGGCCGACCCGGAGACCGCGGCGATCGTCATGATCGGCGAGATCGGCGGCGACGCCGAGGAGCGGGCGGCCGAGTTCATCAAGGCCAACGTGCGCAAGCCGGTGGTCGGCTACATCGCCGGCTTCACCGCCCCGCCGGGCAAGACGATGGGCCACGCCGGCGCGATCATCTCCGGCTCGGCGGGCACCGCCGACGCCAAGAAGCTCGCGCTCGAGGCGGCCGGCGTCGCGGTCGGCAAGACCCCGACCGAGACCGCGAACCTCATGCGCGACATCGTCACGGCGCTCTAGCCGAAACTGCGTCACATCCGGACGGCCGGGGTCAGTGACCGGCCGTCCAGATTTTTTTAGAGTGAATGCGATGCCGACCACCCCTGAGGAACCGGACGACGGCGTGCCCACCCGGCTCGCCAACCGCGAGACCGTAAGGCTGCCGATCCAGCGGCGCTCGGTCCCCGGCCGGGCCCCCTCCCGCCGCCCCGCCCGGCGCGCCCCGCTGGCGCTGGCTGCCGTGGTCAACTCGCTCTGGGCGGCGCTCGTCTCGCTGTTGCCCACCCTCGCCGTGGTCTGGATGCTCTTCGCGCTCGACGGCGCCGGCGCGCCGCTGGCCCAGGTGCTGCGGCTCGGCCTGGGAGGCTGGCTGCTCGCGCACTGGGTGCCGATCGAGACCGGCATCGGGCCGGTCAGCCTCGCCCCGCTCGGGCTCACCCTGATCGCCGCCTGGCGGGTGTTCCGGGCCGGCGTGCACACGGCGCGGGCCGTCGGTGCCCGGGCTCATCACAGCGGCACGCCCTGGTCGCCGTGGCCGGCCGCCCGGGCCGGGGCCGCGGTCGGGGTCGTCTACGCCTGCCTCGGCGGCGTGGCCGCCCTTGTCGCCGACCACAGGGGCAGCGAGGTCTCGGCGGTCCGGGCCGTTCTGGCGTTCGCCGCGTTCGGGCTGCTTGCCGGGTCGCTCGGGGCCTTCGCCGAGGCCCGCGGGATCGCCCGGCTGGCCGGGCGCACGCCCCGGGTGCTGCGTGACGCGACCCGCACCGGGGCGGTCGCCGCCCTGCTCGTGCTCGGCGCCGGTGCGGCCACGACCGGCATGGCGGTCGCCTTCAGCGGCGGCGACGCGAGCCAGATCATCGTCGACTACCACACCGGGATCGCCGGGCAGATCGGGCTGATCGTGCTGTGCGCGTTCTTCGCGCCGGACGTGACCGTGTGGGCGGCCAGCTACCTCGTCGGGCCCGGCTTCACGATCGGCTCGGAGACCTTCATCAGCGCGGCGCACGTGTCGGTGGGGCCTCTTCCCGCCGTACCGTTGCTGGCCGGTCTTCCATCGTCGCCGGCGACCGGCTATGCGCCCCTGCTGCTCGGCCTGCCCCTGGCCGCCGCCCTGATCGCCGGCTGGCTGCTGGCCCGCCGGTCGCTGCGCAACGATCCCGGGCGCCCCTGGGTCCCGCTGCTCGGCTCGGCCGTTCTCGCCGGCCCCGTGGCCGGGGTGCTGCTCGCCCTGGTCTGCGTGGCGGCCAGGGGCTCGCTCGGCGGCGGCGGGCTGGCCGACGTGGGCCCGCACGCGGGCGCGGTCGGCTTCGTGGCCATGTTCATGATCGCCATTGGCGCGCTGCTGTCCACCACCGCGACCAAGCTGGCGCTGCGCGCGAAAAGGGCGCGCGAGTAGCTCGCGCGCCCTTTTAGTCGGTCTTACGGGTAGGTCGAGAGACCCCAGTTGAGCGAGAACGTCAGGATCAGCACGAGGATCGTGAGGCCCGCGCCGACGATGCTGCAGATGAGGCCGGCCTTGGCCTGGCCCTCGTTGTTCGCGAGGCCCTGCTTGACCTTGTTCTGGCCCAGGAAGCTCACGATCGCGCCCGCGATGCCCAGGGGCAGGCCGAGGGAGCAGCAGAACGCCAGCGGGATGGAGGCGATGCCCAGGATCATGCCGACGAGGCCGAGCGTGTTCTGCGGCTGGGCCGGCGCACCGTAGCCCGCGTTGGGGTACGCCCCGCCCGAGGTCGGGTAAGCTCCGCCCGAGGTCGGGTACGGGGTACCGGAGACCGGCGGCTGCTGCGCGTACGGGTCCTGGTAGGCCGGCTGCTGCGGCTGGGCGTAGGGGTCCTGGTACGCGGGCTGCTGCGGCTGGGCGTAAGGGTCCTGGTACTGCGGCTGCTGGCCGTACTGCGGCTGCTGCCCATACTGGGGCTGCTGACCATAGGGATCCTGGTTGGGCTGCTGCCCGTACGGATCCTGGCCCGGTGGTGGGTAGCCCATGAATATGGCTCCTAAAGCTGGGGACACTCCGGCTACGTGGTGGTTCGCATCAGGGTAGTCCCGGGGGATACGCAACCTCGGCAGCCTACTTGCCCTCATCACCTCTGCGCAGCGCTAGAGCGGTGGAGTATCGATAACTGGACCACATTCAGACTAATTCTGTCCGCATTCGTCCGCAAATGGCGGGCAGCCCCCCGCTGAGCTGGGCCGACCCGGTCGATACAGTTTCGTGGTGACAGTTCGGCTTGTCGTACTCGTGTCCGGTTCGGGGTCGAATCTGCAGGCCCTGCTCGACGCGGCCGAGGATCCGGCCTACGGCGCGCGGGTCGTCGCCGTCGGGGCCGACCGCCCCGGCATCGAGGGGCTGGCCCGCGCCGAGCGCCGGGGCGTGCCCACCTTCGTCGCCCGGGTGGCGGACTTCGCCACCCGCGACGAATGGGACGCGGCCCTGCTGTCCGAGTGCGGCCGCTTCGAGCCCGACCTCGTGGTCTCGGCGGGGTTCCTGAAGCTGGTTGGCCCGCGCTTTCTCGGGAAGTACGAGGGCCGGTACATCAACACGCACAACGCGCTGCTCCCGGCGTTTCCCGGCATCCATGGCCCGCGCGACGCGCTCGCCTACGGCGTGAAGCTCGCCGGCGCCACGCTGCATTTCGTCGACAGCGGCGTCGACACCGGGGCGATCATCGCGCAGGTCGCGGTGCCGGTCCTTGACGACGACACCGAGGACACGCTCCTGGAGCGGATCAAAGAAGCCGAGCGCCGCCAGCTGGTCGACACGGTCGGGCGGATGGCACGCGAGGGCTGGACCGTCAACGAACGAAAGGTCAGGCTGGGCCGTGGCTAACCGCCGTCCCATCAGGCGCGCGCTCATCAGCGTCTACGACAAGACCGGGCTCGAGGAGCTGGCGCGCGCGCTGGCCGGCGCCGGTGTCGAGCTCGTCTCCACCGGCTCCACGGCCGCGCGGATCGAAGCGCTCGGCCTCCCGGTCACCAAGGTCGAGCAGCTCACCGGCTTCCCGGAGACGCTGGACGGCCGGGTCAAGACGCTGCACCCGAAGGTGCACGCCGGCCTGCTCGCCGACCTGCGGCTGGAGGCCCACGCGGCGCAGCTGGCCGAGCTGGGCATCGAGCCCTTCGAGCTGCTGGTGTCCAACCTGTACCCGTTCACCGAGACGGTCGCCTCGGGCGCCTCCGACGACGAGTGCGTCGAGCAGATCGACATCGGCGGCCCGGCCATGGTCCGCGCGGCGGCCAAGAACTTCCCGAGCGTCGCGGTGGTCACGTCACCGTCCTCCTATGAGGCGGTACTACAGGCCGTGGCCGACGGCGGCTTCACGCTGGACGAGCGGCGCGCCCTGGCCGGCCAGGCCTTCGCCCACATCGCCGAGTACGACGTCGCCGTCGCCGCCTGGTTCGCCCGCGACGACCAGCAGTTCGCGGGCACGGCCCTGCGCAAGTCCGCGACGCTGCGCTACGGCGAGAACCCCCACCAGCCGGCCGCGCTCTACCTCGACCCGGCCGCCGCCCCCGGCCTCGCCCAGGCCGAGCAGCTCGGCGGCAAGGAGATGTCCTACAACAACTACGTCGACGCCGACGCCGCCTGGCGCGCCGCGCACGACTTCACCGACCCCTGCGTCGCCGTCATCAAGCACGCCAACCCCTGCGGCATCGCGATCGGCGCCGACGTGGCCGACGCCCACCGCAAGGCCCACGCCTGCGACCCGGTGAGCGCCTTCGGCGGCGTGATCGCGGTCAACGGCCCGGTCACCACCGACCTGGCCAAGCAGATCCGCGAGATCTTCACCGAGGTCGTCGTCGCCCCGTCGTACTCCGACGAGGCCCTCGCCCTGCTCACCACCAGCGCCAACCTCCGCGTGCTGCGCGCCCCCGCCTGGCGGCCGGCCCCGCTGGAGCACCGCCAGATCTCCGGCGGCGTCCTGGTCCAGGCCGCCGACCGCATCGACGCCGACGGCGACGCGGTCGCCAACTGGACGCTCGCCTGCGGCGACCCGGCCGACGAGGCCACCCTGCGCGACCTGGAGTTCGCCTGGCGGGCCGTGCGCGCCGTGAAGTCCAACGCCATCCTGCTGGTCACCGACGGCGCGACCGTCGGCGTCGGTATGGGCCAGGTCAACCGGGTCGACTCGTGCCACCTGGCGGTGAAGCGGGCGGGCGAGCGGGCCGCGGGCTCGGTGGCGGCGTCGGACGCCTACTTCCCGTTCCCGGACGGCCCGCAGGTCCTGCTGGACGCCGGCGTCAAGGCCATCGTGCAGCCGGGCGGCTCGATCCGCGACGAGCTGACCATCGAGGCCTGCCGCGCGGCGGGCGTGACGATGTACTTCACCGGGACTCGCCACTTCTTCCACTGACGCGCGTCGCGGCCCCCGTCACGGCAGCGTGACGGGGGCCGGGACCTTCGCCCCGAAGTACATGGCGATCGCGTCGCTCACCGCGTGGGCGCCCTTCTCCAGCGTCCCGCCGGGCTTCTGCTCGTACATGGCGGCCACGACGTACCGCTCGCCGTCCCCGGCGAACCCGACCGTGTGCGTCATCCAGACGTTCTTGCCGTTGACCGGCTTCTCCGCCCATCCGTCCTTGTTGCCCGGCTTGAGGCCCGACCCGGCCGCCCAGACGCCCCAGCGCTGGTTGCTCGCCACCTTGCGCAGGGTGGTGACCAGATACGTCCGGCCCTGCGGGTCGAGCTTCTCCAGGACGTACGCCATCAGGTTCTGCAGGTCCTCGGTGCTGCACCGCAGGTTGCGCCAGAAGGTCTCGTAACCGTCGATGACGGCGAGGGAGCCCATGTTGTACTTCGAGCGGAAGCGATCCAGCATCCCGGGCCCGTCGTAGCGGTTCCACAACGCCGTCGCCGCGTCGTTGTCCGAGTTGATCAGCGCCTTGTCCAGGTTGGCCCGGTCGGTGGCGTCCAGCGCGATCTCCTTGGTGGCGTTGCGCTCGAGCAGGTCGGTCGCGATCGCCAGCTTGATCGTCGACGCCGTCCAGGTCGTGGCCGTGGTGTTCCCGGCCTTCCAGACCTGCCCGGTCACCCGGTCCCGCACGATGATCCCGAACGTCCCGGGCTGTTTCTGCACGAACGCGGCCGCCTGCGCGCCACCGCTCGCCTTGGCCGAAGCGCTCGCGGAGGTGCTCTGCGCCGGGGCGGCCCCCAGCGCGGCGTCCCCGCCCGCCTGGCGCGCCTGGCTCTCCCCGACGGCCGGCTGCACGGGCGCGGCGTCATGCCCGCCGCAGGCCGACAGGGCGAACAGGATCAAGAGGGCGACAAGCCCGCGCCGGAGCAGCACGCCCTGCACTCTAATGGCAGGATCGGAGACCGTGACGGCAACGATTCTCGACGGCAAGGCCACGGCGACCGCCATCAAGGACGAGCTCCGGCTGCGGGTCAAGGCCCTCTCGGACCGCGGCATCGTCCCGGGCCTGGGCACGATCCTGGTCGGTGACGACCCGGGCTCCCACGCGTACGTGGCGGGCAAGCACCGCGACTGCGCCGAGGTCGGCATCGCCTCGATCCGCCGCGACCTGCCGGCCACCGCCACCCAGGCCGACGTGGAGGACGCCGTCGCATCGCTGAACGCCGATCCGGCCTGCACGGGGTACATCGTGCAGCTCCCCCTGCCGGCCGGGCTGGACGAGCGCCGGATCCTGGAGCTGATCGACCCGGCGAAGGACGCCGACGGGCTGCACCCGACCAACCTGGGCCGGCTGGTCCTGAACATCCCGGCGCCGCTGCCGTGCACCCCGCACGGCATCGTCGAGCTCCTGCGGCGCTTCGACATCCCGATCGCGGGCGCCGAGGTCACGGCCATCGGGCGCGGGCCGACGGCGGGCCGGCCCCTCGGGCTGATCTTCACCCGCAAGACCGAGAACGCCACCGTGACCCTCTGCCACACCGGCACCCGCGACCTGGCCGCCCACACGCGCAACGCCGACATCGTCATCGTCGCCGCCGGGTCCGCCGGGCTGCTGACCCGCGACATGGTCAAGCCCGGGGCGGCGGTCCTGGACGTGGGCGTGACCCGGGTGGCCACGGACGACGGCAGGTCGCGCCTGGTGGGGGACGTGGCGCCGGAGGTGGCCGAGGTGGCGGGCTACCTGGCCCCGATGCCCGGCGGCGTGGGCCCGATGACCCGCGCCATGCTCCTGGCCAACGTCGTCGAGCTGGCAGAGCGTCAGGTCACGTCGTAATCGGTTGATTCCCGACGGACGTGTCGGGCTTCAGATTTTCTCCACCGCCGCGTGACGCAGGACGATCCACATCACCTGGTCGCCGAAGTCGATCTGCGCCTGGGCGCGCGGGCCGGCGCCCTCCACCGCCAGCACCCGGCCGAGGCCGTAGCGCTGATGGTTGACCCGGTCCCCCACGGACAGGGACGGCACGTCGCGCTGCAGCTCGCTCGCCGTCGACAGCTTCGAGGCGTCCAGGCCGAGCTTCGCGGCCAGCTGGGCCGCCTTCGGCGTGCCGCCGACGAAGGACGACGTGCGGGTCTGGGTGGTCCCGGAACCGCGGCCGCCGACGCCCGCGCGGCCGGACCAGCTGGTGTACGCCGCATCCGTGCGCTCCCACCGGACCAGCTCGGGCGGCAGCTCCTCCAGGAAGCGCGACGGCGGGTTGTAGGCCGGCTGGCCCCAGGCCGAGCGGGTGACCGCCCGGGAGATGTAGAGGCGCTGCCGGGCGCGGGTGATCCCGACGTACGCCAGGCGGCGCTCCTCCTCGAGTTCCTTGCGGTCGCTCATGGCCCGCTGGTGCGGGAAGACGCTGTCCTCCAGGCCGGTGAGGAACACCACAGGGAACTCCAGGCCCTTGGCCGTGTGCAGGGTCATCAGCGTGACGACGCCGGTGTGGTCGGGGTCGTCGGTCGGGATCTGGTCGGCGTCGGCGACCAGCGAGACCTGCTCCAGGAAGCCGGGCACGCTCGGGCCGGGCACCGCGGTGGCGTCCCCCTGCTCGGCGGCGGCGGCAACGGTGGCCTCGGTGCGCTCGGTGTACTCGCGGGCGACGCTCACGAGCTCCTGGAGGTTCTCCACCCGGCCCGCCTCCTGCGGGTCGGTGCTCTCCTCGATCTCGCTCAGGTAGCCGGAGCGGTCCAGCGCGGCCTCCAGCACCTCCTCGGGCAGCGCGGTGGCGGCCATCGTGCGCAGGTCGTCGAGCAGCGCGACGAACTCGCCGATCGCGTTGACGGCCCGGGTCGAGATGCCGGGGGCCTCGCTCGCGCGGCGCAGCGCGGCGCCGAAGGAGATCCGGTCCCGGCTCGCGAGGGCCTCGATGCAGGCCTCGGCGCGCTCGCCGATGCCTCGGCGGGGGGTGTTGAGGACCCGGCGGACACTCACCGTGTCGTCCTCGTTGGCCACGGCGCGCAGGTAGGCCAGCGCGTCGCGGACCTCCTTGCGCTCGTAGAAGCGGACGCCGCCGACCACCTTGTAGGGCAGGCCGAAGCGGATGAACATCTCCTCGAAGACGCGGGACTGCGCGTTGGTGCGGTAGAACACGGCCACGTCGGCCGGGCGCACGCCCTCGGCGTCGGAGAGCCGGTCGATCTCGCGGGCCACCCAGTCGGCCTCGGCGTGCTCGGTGTCGGCGACGTAGCCGACGATCTGCTCGCCGTTGCCCTGGTCGCTCCACAGGCGCTTGGGCTTGCGGTCGGTGTTGCGCCCGATCACGGCGTTGGCCGCGTTGAGGATCGTCTGGGTGGAGCGGTAGTTCTGCTCCAGCAGGATCGTGTGCGCGTTGGGGAAGTCGCGCTCGAACTCCAGGATGTTGCGGATGGTGGCGCCGCGGAAGGCGTAGATCGACTGGTCGGCGTCGCCCACCACGCAGAGCTCGCCGGTGTCCCCGACCAGCTCCTTCACCAGCATGTACTGCGCGTGGTTGGTGTCCTGGTACTCGTCGACGAGGACGTGGCGGAAGCGCCGGCGATAGGTCTCGGCGACCTCCGGGTGGCTCTGCAGCAGGTGCACCACGCGCATGATCAGGTCGTCGAAGTCGAGCGCGTGGGCCTCGGAGAGCCGCTGCTGGTACAGCGTGTAGGCCTCCGCCAGCGCGCGCTCGGCCGGCCCCTTGGCGGTGGCCGCGAAGGCCTCCGGGTCGACCAGCTCGTTCTTCAGGTTCGACACCTGGGTGGCCAGGCCGCGGGCCGGGTAGCGCTTCGGGTCGAGGTCCAGCTCGCGCGCGACCAGCTGCATGAGCCGGCGGGAGTCGTCGGCGTCGTAGATCGAGAACGTCGACTTGAGCCCGGCGTGGTCGTGCTCGGCCCGCAGGATGCGCACGCAGGCCGAGTGGAACGTGGACACCCACATCAGCCGGGCGCGGTTGCCGACCAGCCTGGCGACGCGCTCCTTCATCTCGCCGGCGGCCTTGTTGGTGAACGTGATGGCGATGATCTCGCCGGGGTGCACGTTGCGGGCGCCCAGCAGGTAGGCGATGCGGCTCGTCAGCACCTTGGTCTTGCCGGATCCGGCGCCGGCCACGATGAGCAGCGGGCTGCCCTCGTGGGTCACCGCATCACGCTGGGGGCCGTTGAGCCCGTCCAGCAGGTCGCGCTTGGGCGGTCGGGGCGGCGCCGCCGGGGCCTCGGGCTGCGGCGGGCGCGACTGGGGTACGTCGAAGAGAGCATGCATCGCCTGGCGAGTCTATGCCCGCTCGTACGGATGGCCGAAAACCGACGCGTCCCAAGTTCCGGCAAGGACTTTCCGCCGCGACGCGGGGCGTGCCATACTCGGCTACGTGATCGAGCAGGCGCGCTACTCCTTTTTTTACGGCTACCGGAGTCCGGCAGCCGTAGGTCGCGCCTGATCGCAAAGCCTACTGACGCCCCGGGCTCCGAAGCCCGGGGCGTTCGCGTTCCCGGGCGACGGAAACTGGACCCAACCGCAAAGGAACGAAGAGAAATGGCCGCCGTCACCATGGACCAGCAGACCACTCCCGACCAGCACATCGCCGGCCTGCGCAACCGCATCGACGAGATCGACGCGGCGATCGTCGCGCTCTGGAAGGAGCGCGCGTCGATCTCGCAGGAGGTGGGCAAGACCCGCATCGCCGCCGGCGGGACCCGCCTCGTGCTCTCCCGCGAGCGCGAGATCCTGGAGCGCTTCAGCGCGGAGCTCGGCGCCGACGGCACGCAGCTGGCACTGCTCATCCTGCGCGCGGGCCGGGGTCCGCTGTAATAGGTGTATGACCTTTCCTCCATCGGCGACGCCGCTGACTGACGTGCAGCGCGTGCTGTGCGTGCTCGCGCACCCCGACGACGTGGACTTCGGCTCGGCCGGCACGGTCGCGACCTGGGTCGACGCCGGCCTCGAGGTGGCCTACCTGCTCGTGACCCGGGGCGACGCGGGCGGGTTCGACGACACGCCCCGGGAGCAGATGCCGATCCTGCGCGAGGCCGAGCAGCGCGCGGCCGCCGCGGCCGTGGGCGTCAAGCAGGTGGAGTTCCTGGACGGGTACCGCGACGGCGTCCTCGAACCGACCATCGCCCTGCGCCGGGACATCACCGCGGCGATCCGCCGTTTCCGCCCCGACCGGGTCCTCACCAACTCGCCCCTGCGCCGCTGGGACCGCCTGGCCGGGCCCAGCCACCCCGACCACCTGGCCGCCGGCGAGGCGACCACGTGCGCGGTCTACCCCGACGCGCGCAACCCGTTCACGTTCACCGACATCGGGCTGGAGCCCTGGACGGTGCGCGAGATCTGGTACAGCGGCGGCCCCGACCCCGATCACATGATCGACGTCACCGACGTGTTCCCGCGCAAGCTGGCGGCCCTGCGGGCGCACGCGTCGCAGACCTCGCACATCGAGGGCTTCGAGGAGATGCTGCGCCAGCGCCACGCGATGGTGGCCAAGGCCGCCGGGCTGCCCGAGGGGCGCCTGGCCGAGGGCTTCTCCGTGTTCTCGACCGCCTGACCCTTCCCTATACGAGACGGCGGTCGGCGGCCCAGCGGGACAGCTCGTAGCGGTTGGACATCTGCAGCTTGCGCAGCACGTTGGAGACGTGCGTCTCGACCGTCTTGATCGAGATGAACAGCTCCTTGGCGATCTCCTTGTAGGCGTAGCCCCGGGCGAGCAGCCGGAGCACCTCCCGCTCGCGGTTGGTGAGCTGGTCGAGCTCGGGGTCGGCCACCGGGGCGTCGGGGCGGGCGGCGAAGGCGTCGAGCACGAAGCCGGCCAGCCGGGGGCTGAACACCGCGTCCCCGTCGGCGACCCGGCGGATGGCGTCGGCGAGCTCGTCGGGGGAGATCGTCTTGGTGACGTACCCGCGGGCGCCGGCCCGGATGAGCCCGATCACGTCCTCGGCCGCGTCGGAGACGGACAGCGCGAGGAAGCGCACCTGCGGGTGGGAGCGGCGCATCGCGTCGAGCACCGCGCGGCCGCCGCCGTCGGGCATGTGCACGTCGAGCAGCACGACGTCGGGCTCGATCGCGGAGATCTTCTGCACCGCCTCGGCGACCGCGCTCGCCTCGCCGACGACGTCGACGTGCAGGCCGAGCTCGGCCCGGACGCCGGCCCGGAACATCGCGTGGTCGTCGACCAGGAACACCCGCAGCCGCTGGGTCTCTTCGGTGCTCATCGTTCTCCGCTTTCGCTCATGGACTTCCGGCGCCGGGACTCGGTGTCGATCGGCATGGACAGGCGCACCTCGGTGCCCTCCCCCGGCGTGCTTCGGATCTCGGCCTTGCCGCCGTGGCGCTGCATGCGCAGGACGATCGAGCCGCGCACGCCGTGCCGGTCGGCGTCCACGGCCTTCAGGTCGAAGCCGGCGCCCCGGTCGCGCACGAAGACGCTGACGCAGTCGGGCTCCACCTCGGCGTACAGCGAGATCGTCTGCACCTTGGCGTGCTTGGCCGCGTTGACCAGCGCCTCGCGGGCGGCCGCGACGATCGCGCCGACCTTCTCGTCGACGTCCACGTCGCCGACGACCACGGTCTCCACCGCGACCGCGAACGTGTCCTCGACCTCGGCCGAGGCCTCCTCCAGCGCCGCGCTGAACTTCTCCATCGGCGAGGCCGTCGGCTTGTACAGCCAGTTGCGCAGCGTCCGCTCCTGCCCCCGGGCGAGGCGCTGCACCTCCTTGAGGTCCCCCGCGTTGCGCTGGATGAGCGCGAGCGTGTGCAGCACCTGGTCGTGGATCATGGCGGCCAGCTCGGCCCGCTCCTGCTCCCGCACCCGGGCCTCGCGCTCGGCGCTGAGCTGGGTGAACATGCGGTGCAACAGCGGGGCCAGCGCCAGGCCGACGCCGGCCAGCGCGACGGCGGCGAAGCCCAGGCCGTAGCCGATCGAGGAGAACGGCACGCCGCGCAGGGGCACCACGCCGACCACGAACACGCCGATGATCCCGGAGACGACCAGCAGGCCGCCGCCGACGAAGCGGACGAGGTACGACTTGCGGTTGTTGTCCATGGCCGCGCCCAGCCACGGCATGCCCGGCACGGTGGCCGACCAGCGCTCGCGGCGCTTCGGGTCGGCCTGGTGCCAGATGATGCCGGCGCCGAGCGCGATGACGGCCGCGAGCCAGCCGATGACCGCGGAGGCGGTGCCGTCCGGCTGCACCATCAGGCGCAGGATCACCACGCCGACGCCGAGCGCGAGGAACGCGAAGAGCTGGTTGACGTTGCGCCCGCCGTGGCGGCCGTGCGGCTGCAGCGGCAGGACCGCCCAGAACGCGGCGTAGAGCAGCGCGCCGAGCCCGTTGAAGGCCGCCAGCACCACGAACGCCACCCGCACCAGCAGGACCGACGCGCCGAGGTGCGCGGCGATGCCCGCGGCGACGCCCGCGACGACCCGGTCGGCGGGCTCGCGATACAGGCGGCGGACGGGGATCGGGCTGCTCATTGCGCTCGTTTCTGGTGGCCGGCGGATTCGGTACCCCCGAATCGTCACATGAAGGACTGCGGCGAAACCACTCCGAGCGCCCCGGAGCCGCAGAATCAGGGTGGCGTCAGGGTCGGTGCCTGAGGCGGTGGCGGGGGCCCATCGGCGAGCATTGGTGGCATGACGAACCCGCCTGCCGCCGACGAGCCGGGTGCCATCCCCGCCGCGCAACGGTCCGCGGAGCCGGTGGACGAGCACGCGCCGGCCGCCACCGGCACTCCTCCCGTGTCCGGCGATCCTGCCGCGTCCGACACCCCTGCCGTACCCGGCATCCCTGCCGTGCCCGGACAGGACGACGCGCCCCGCTTCGAGGCCGACTACGGCCCGAATGACATGGCTACGCCAGCCGACTGGCCTTCATCGGAGGAGCCGCCGCCCCGCTACACGCCTCCGCCGCCTCCGCCGCCGCCCGGGGGCAGCATGCCCCCGCCGCCGCCCGGGGCCGGGACGCCTCCTCCCCCGCCGCCCGGTGGCAGCGTGCCGCCGCCGCCCGGTGGCCAGCCGCCGTTCGGGTTCGGCAACCCGCCGTTCGGCGGCGCGTTCAACCGGGCGCTGCTGGTGCGGCCGCAGCAGGGCCGCTATGTGGCCGGCGTCTGTGCGGCCATCGGCCGGGCCACCAACACCGACCCCACACTCTGGCGGGTCATCTTCGCCGTGCTGACGCTGGCCGGCGGGGTGAGCATCGTGGCGTACCTCCTCGGCTGGCTCCTCCTGCCCGCCGAGGGCGACACCGGCTCGCCTCTGGAGGCGCTGCTCGGCCGCGGGCGCTCGGCCACCTCCGCGCCGCTGGCCATCACCATCGGCGTGTTCGCGGTGCTCGCGTTCCTGCTGATCATGTCCCACAACCTGGGCGCCGCCATGGTCGGGCTGGCGATCGTGATCGGCGTGGTCGCCCTCTTGGTGCGCGGTCAGCAGAACACCGGGCAGCCGCCCCCGGCCGGGCCCTTCGTGCCGCCGGCGGTGCCCAACCCGACGGCCGGCGCTCCCTCGGGTCCGGCGCCGTTCGGCACCGGCTTCGGCGCGGGGCCGGCGACGGCGGGCGCCCAGCAGTTCGGGTCGCCGTCGTTCGGGTCGCCGCCGCCCGGGCCGATGTCGTTCGGGGCGCCGCCGTTCGGGGCGCCGTCGTTCGGGCCCGGCACGACCACGCCCACCGGGACGCCGGCCGCCGAGCCCGTCCCAGAGGAGCCGGCGCGGACCGCCGAGATCCCGCCGGTCGAGTCCACGGCCGTGCAGGAGGCGATCATGGTGCCGCCTCCGCCGGTCATACCGCCGATCCTGCCGATCCCGCCGCTGCCCCCGATGCCGGCGGCCGGGCCCGGGTACCGGCCGCCGTTCGCGCCGCACGGGCCGTACGCGACGAGCAGCCCGTACGCGCGCAGCCTGGGTGGCTTTCCGCCGCCGGGGGTGCCGGTCCCGCCGTACCCCGGGCTGGCCCCGGTCCCGCCGAAGCCCCGCAAGGAGAAGTCCAAGCTGGGCCGGATCACGTTCTCGCTGATCGTGCTCTCGCTGGGCATCCTGGCCGCGCTGCAGGTCACCGTGGTGGACTTCAAGGTGAGCACGTTCTTCGCGGTGCCGCTGGCCATCACCGCCCTGGGCCTGATCACGGGCGCGTGGCTCGGCCGGGCCCGGGTGCTCATCCTGCTCGGCGCCGTGCTGAGCATCGCCCTGGCGATCTCGACCGCGGCGAGCGTGCCCGCACCGCACCGCACGGAGAACATCACCGTCACGCCCGTCTCGGTGAGCGCCCTGCACCCGGAGTACTCCACGGATCTGGGCAACGTCACCGCGGACCTCACCGGGATCGACTTCGTCGACCAGGACGTGTCGGTGGCCTTCCGGGTCCGCGTCGGCAACATCAACATCACGGTCCCGCCGAACGTCGACGTCACGGTCAACGTGCGCATCCAGGGCGGGGACTGCAGAGTGTTCGACCATGGCTGCGGCGGGTTCAAGCAGACCAGCTCGTTCACCGATCTGGGCGCGGACGGCCCGGGTGGAGGCAAGCTCCACCTCGACCTGGACCTGCAATGGGGCGATGTGAGGGTGACCCGATGAAGCCACACCGTCTGGACGGCGTCTCGCTGACGTTCGGCCTGATCTTCCTGGGAATCGTGGTGGTCTGGCTGTTCAACCAGGCCGTCTCGGTGCATCTCAGCGCCGGCTGGATCGTGGCCGGGGGCCTGATCCTGTTCGGGCTGCTCGGCCTGCTGGGGGCGCTGCGCTCCGACAAACCGTCGGAGCGCGGCAAGGCCGGTGGGAGCACGGATCCGTACGACTACGACCTGGACGGCGACTGACAGCTCGCGGCACCGAATATGCTGGTCGGCGGGGCTTGCGTCCCCGCCGGCCAGTTTTCGGCGTCTCGAGCCTTACTCGCCGGCCTTCTCCAGAACTCGCCGACTTTCTCCAGAGGAGCCCTTCCGAGATGACCCAATTTCCCGTTGGCGGCCCGTCCGGCGCACCCCGCCGTCCGATCCAGATCGGTGACCGAGCCGCCCGGGTTCTCGCATCCGAGCTCGCCCGCCACGGCGGCCCCAAGACCGGCCTGGTCATCGGCGCCGTGGCCGGCTCGCCCGCCCTGGCCGCGGCGATCGACGCGCTGCTGCCGGACGACCGGCTGACCGTGGTCGGCACCGGGCCCGACGCCGCGGCCGCTCTGCGCGAGCACGTGGATCGGCAGGGCCGCTGGGTCGCCGAGCGCACCCGGGTGCTCGAGTCGGTGGACGCCGCCGAGCCGGCCGACGTGGTGATCCACGCCGAGGCGCTGGCCGGCAGCGCGGAGGACGCCCGCACGGTCCTCACCGAGATGGCCAAGCTGGTCAGCCCCGGCGGCGTGCTCACCGTCGTGGTGCCGGCCACCCGGCTGCCCAGCGGGGCGGCCGACGAGGTGGAGCGGCAGGCCGCGCTGTACGGCGTCGGCAGCGACCTGGTCCTGCGCAACGTGCCGCCGGTGCGCATTCACCGGCTGCGGCACACCCCGGCCGACCACACGACGGCGGCCAACCTGCTGCCCGCCCTGCGCCCCTCGAGCGTCCCGCTGACCCGCGGCATGCACATCGACTCCAACGGCGTGGCCGCGGCCGGCATCGCGCTGGGCCTGGCCGCGCTGGCCAAGGCGGCCCGCCCGAAGTCGAAGCTGTGGCTGGTCCCGGCCCTGGCCGCGGCCCCGGTGGCGGCCTTCTTCCGCGACCCGCAGCGCGACGTCCCGGAGGACCCGCGCGCCGTGGTGGCGGCCAGCGACGGCAAGGTGCTGGGCGTCGAGCGGATGGAGGACAAGCGCTTCGGCGACATGGAGTTCCTGCGCATCGCGGTCTTCCTGTCGGTCCTCGACGTGCACGTCAACCGCGCCCCGGTAGCCGGCAAGGTGATCGACTACTTCGTCGAGGACGGCGGCTTCGCCCCGGCCATGAACCCCGAGGCCGAGCACAACGTGGCGGCGTACACCCTGCTCGAGACCGCCCGCGGCCCGGTCGCGGTGGTGCAGCGCACCGGCCTGATCGCCCGCCGCATCGTCCAGCGCGCCCCGATCGGCTCCCTGCTGGCCAAGGGCGAGCGCTTCGGCCTGATCCGCTTCGGCTCCCGCACCGACGTCTACCTCCCGGCCGACAAGGCCACGCCGGTCGTGGCGCCGGGCGACCGCGTCGTCGGCGGCCAGGCGGTCATCGCCACTTGGCACTGAGCCAGCCTACGAGCGGGTATTCGCCGGCGGCGGATACCCGCTCGTGAGGTTCGGGCGAAACTCGACATGTCGGGCGCTCCGCGCCGCGACATGTCGGATTTATACCCCGGCAGGCGGAAAATCGCGGCTAGAGCCTCCGCATCGTCGCCCAAATCGGACTTAAGCCCCGGCGGGCGAAAAATCTGATAAGTCGCGGCGCGCAGCGCCCGACTTATCGAAAACGATCTCGCCGGCCAACGAAAAGAGGGGCCCCGAAAGGGCCCCTCTTCGTTCGCTGTAGACCGGGTCAGGCGGCCTGGTCGTGGCGACGCTGGCGCAGCCAGATCAGCGGACCGCTCACCAGGTAGGCCAGGACCACCAGGGCGAAGGTCATCCGGAAGTTGACCAGCGCGCCGATCACCGGCAGCACCAGCAGCCACGGCGGCAGCTTCGCCAGGCGGGCGAGCTTCGCGTAGGGGAAGCTCGACACCATGGCCAGGCCGAGCAGCACGACGCCGGCCACCCGCACCACCGGGGGCATCGCCGGGGCGATCAGCGTGCTCAGGGCCAGCACGGCGGCGCACATCGTGGTCGGGACGCCGCAGAAGAAGCGGCCGTCCTTCGGGGAGACGTTGAAGCGGGCCAGGCGGATCGCGGCGGCCGCGGCCACCAGCGCGCAGGCCGGGACGAGCAGGGCGGCCGGGGCCGAGCCGTTGAGCCAGGCGTAGACCACCACCGGGGCGGCCAGGCCGAACGAGCACATGTCGGCCAGCGAGTCCATCTGGGCGCCGAACGGGCTCGCCACGCCGAGGCGGCGGGCCAGGAAACCGTCCAGGCCGTCGAAGACCACGCAGGCGATGAGCAGCGCGGCGGCGATCCGCACGTCGCCCTGGTTGACCGCGATGAAGATGGCCGACAGGCCGAGCATGAGGCTGCTCAGGGTGCAGGCGTTGACCAGCGCGAACCGGATGCGACGGGCCAGCGTGCGCTCGCCGGGCAGCAGCGGGATGGCCAGCGGGGCCGGCTCCTCGTCCCGGGCGGCCGCGGGGCCGGCCACGGGCGGGCTGACGGGCGCGAGGGACATCGCCTCGGAGGTCAGGTCCCGTGACAGTCCGTCACGACGGCGCATCCGCAGGCGCGGCAAGCGAACCCGGCCGGTGCCGGCGTCGGTCTCCACGGGGGGCACGAGCAGCGACGTCGCGCCGGCGACGTTGCCCTCACCACGGCGGCCGACGCGTCCGGCGAAGAGCACCTGGCGGGCGAGGGAGCCGCTGCGCCGCAGCCGTCCCGCCCACTGCCGGCCTCCACCGGGACGCGGACTGTCCGTGGTGCGTCGTCGCTGCCAAGGTGCTCTCGGCACTGATCCTCCATGTAGGAACGAGGTTCCCACGGTCGCGGTATCGGGGGCCTTTGCCCCCTGGTGTCCGTTTCACGAGACCGTCTCGCGATCTACACGATCCCATATCGGATCGCGGTTGGCGATGCCCCGCGGAGGAAACCGCCATCCGGGGCGAGCCGCGGGACTACTCAGTGTAGTTACCCGTTAACCTCTAGTCCATTTTAACGAGACCTGTCACTGCCCGTCGCGAGCAGTGACCCGGCCCACTGTACGACCTCTGTCACCGACAGCGCAGCGAGCTCCGCGGGGTCGAACCAGGCCGCCGCCGCGGTCGAGCCGCCGGCCGCCTCCGTCACGCTCGGTACGGACGGCTCGGGCACGAGCACCCGGTAGAGCGCCCGGACCGCGTGCCAGTTCATCGGGTACCCCTCCGGGCCCACGGCCCCCAGGCTCCTGCGGTGGTTGACCCCGAGCAGCTCGACGATCTCGCCGTGCTGGCCGGTCTCCTCGAACAGCTCGCGCAGCAGCGCGTCGGCCGGCTGCTCGCCCACGTCGGTGCCCCCGCCGGGCAGGTGCCAGCGGCCGGCGCCGGGAAAGCCGGGGGCGATCTCGGCGAGCAGCACCCGGCCGGCCGGGTCGGTGACGAGGCCGTAGGCGGCGAACCGCTGCCCCTGGGGCAGGTCGGACTCGACGGCCTCGTCGGAGGAAGCCACCGCATCCGGGAGAGCGGGAACCACGGCGAACGTGACGCGGTCCTCGTGCAGCGACGGGGTGACGAGGGCGTTGACGTGCAGTACCCCCGAAACCACCACCGGCAGGCCGGCCTCCTCGCGGAACAGCCGGACCACCGCGGAGGCGGGGTCCTCCCCGTGCCGGATCGGGCCGCCGATCTGCTCGTCCGCCCCCGGCAGGCACCCGTAAACGGTGATCACCCGTGTCTGCGTCATACCGATCAGCGTAGGCCGACGCCGCGCAGGGCCTCCTCGGTGACCTCGGTCAATGGCAGCTCGTCGAGGTCCTCCGGGTCGAACCAGCGGGCCTCGGCGGTGGAGCCGCCGACGTCGTGGATGACCGGGCGGCTGGAGCGGGCCACGTGCACGCGGTAGAACGCGCGCACGCCGTGCCAGTCGATCGGGTAGCCCTCCGGGCCGAGCTGGGCCGCGTCGCGGTGGCTGGCCACGCCGAGCAGCTCGGTGATCGTCCCCTCCTGGCCGGTCTCCTCGACCAGCTCCCGGACGAGCGCCACGCCGGGCTGCTCGCCGAAGTCGGTGCCGCCGCCGGGCAGGTGCCAGCAGCCGCCGCCCGGGTAGCCGTCGGAGATGCGGGTGAGCAGCACGCGGTTGCGCCGGTCGGTGCACACGGCGTAAGCCGCGAAGCGCTGCGCGCGGTGCAGGCCGTCCGGGCCGGGCACGGCATAGAAGGAGGGGACCTCGGGCACCCCGTCGGGGCGGATGTCGGCCTCGGCGTCGGGCAGGCCGAGCGCGTCGGCGGTGAACCGGCGCAGCGGCAGGGCCTTGGCCTCCTCCAGGGTCACCCAGCGGGCCAGGTCGGTGGGCTGGCCGACCCGGTCGCGCAGCGCGCCGCCGCGGATGGTGACCTCGTAGATCAGCCGGTCGGTGTGAATGGTGAGGCCTCGCGTCGGCAGCGCACGCATGTCGGCCAGCACGTCGCGCAGGCCGGCCACGGCGACCGACAGGCCGGTCTCGGCCGCGGTCTCGCGCACGACGGTGTCGACCGGGTGCTCGCCGTGGTCGACGGCACCGCCGGGCAGCGACCAGGCGCCCGGCGTGCCGGACTTGGCCGAGGCGCGCACGAGCAGGAACTTGTCGCCGTCAGTGCAGACGCAGTAGGCCGCGATGCGCCGCAGTGGCTGTAACGCAGGAGTCACGTCGATAAATTGTCCGGCTTTTGCAGGCCGCGGCAAGAGCGAAACCACCCTGAAGGGGGATTCACTCCCATTCAATGGTGCCCGGCGGCTTGGACGTAACGTCCACGACCACGCGGTTGACCTCCCGGACCTCGTTCGTTATCCGGGTCGAAATCTTCGCGATCAGCTCGTGCGGCAGGCGCGACCAGTCGGCGGTCATCGCGTCGTCGCTGGAGACGGGGCGCAGCACGATCGGGTGACCGTAGGTCCGCCCGTCACCCTGGACCCCGACGCTGCGCACGTCGGCCAGCAGCACCACCGGGAACTGCCAGACGCTGCGGTCCAGCCCGGCCGCGGTGAGCTCCTCGCGGGCGATGAGGTCGGCGGCGCGCAGGATGGCCAGCCGCTCCTCGTCGATCGCGCCGATGATCCGGATCGACAGCCCCGGGCCCGGGAACGGGTGGCGCATGACGATCTCCTCGGGCAGGCCGAGGGCCGCGCCGATCTGCCGTACCTCGTCCTTGAACAGCGTCCGCAGCGGCTCGACCAGCGCGAACTGCAGGTCGTCGGGGAGCCCGCCCACGTTGTGGTGGGACTTGATGTTGGCCGTGCCGGTGCCCCCGCCGGACTCGACGACGTCGGGGTAGAGGGTGCCCTGCACGAGGTACTCCACGTGCCCCTCGGCGTCGATCTCGCGTGCGGCCGCCTCGAAGGTGCGGATGAACTCACGCCCGACGATCTTGCGCTTCTGCTCGGGGTCGGTGACCCCGGCCAGCGCGCCGAGGAAGGTGGCGGAGGCGTCGACGACCTTGAGGTTGATCCCGGTCGCGGCGACGTAGTCCTTCTCGACCTGCTCGGCCTCGCCCGCGCGCAGCAGCCCGTGGTCCACGAACACGCAGGTCAGCTGGTCGCCGACGGCCTTGTGGACCAGCGCCGCGGCGACCGCGGAGTCGACGCCACCGGACAGCCCGCAGATCACCCGCTTGCCGCCCACCCGGGACCGGATCGCCTCGACCTGCTCCTCGATGATGTTGTTCGAGGTCCAGGTGGGCTCGATGCCGGCGATGTCGTAGAGGAACCGGCGCAGCACCTCCTGGCCGTGCGGGGTGTGCGCCACCTCGGGGTGGAACTGCACGCCGGCCAGGCGGCGATCGGTGTCCTCGAAGGCGGCCACCGGCGCACCCGGCGAGCCGGCCGTGACCGTGAAGCCGGCCGGCGCGGCGGTCACGCAGTCGCCGTGGCTCATCCACACCGACTGCTCCCCCGGCAGGTCGCGCAGCAGCACGCCGCCGCCGGACGCGACCGTCAGCGGGGTGCCGCCGAACTCGCGCAGGCCGGTGTGGGCGGCCTCGCCGCGCAGGGCCACGGCCATCGCCTGGAAGCCGTAGCAGATGCCGAAGACCGGCACCCCGGCCTCGAACAGGGCCGGGTCGACCTGCGGCGCACCCTCCTCGTAGACCGACGACGGTCCGCCGGAGAGGATGATCGCGGCGGGGCGCTTGGCCAGGATGTCCGCCACCGGCATCGAGCTCGGCACGATCTCCGAGTAGACGTGGGCCTCGCGCACCCGGCGCGCAATCAGCTGCGCGTATTGGGCGCCGAAGTCGACGACGAGAACCGGCGGCGGCGTGGTCATGTGCAAAAGCCTAGTCGGAGTGCGGCCGGAGCCTGCGCCGGGACCGCCGGACGTGACGGAGCTATCGGCGCCACAGGCTCATAGGGCGCGCCCAGCTCGGGGCGCGGATCGGCCGCGCCCCTGTTCGGCCACATCGACATCGCCCGCTCGGCCTGGGCGGTGATCGTCAGCGAGGGGTTCACCCCCAGGTTGGCCGAGACGGCGGCGCCGTCGACCACGTGCAGCCCCGGGTGGCCGTAGACGCGGTGGTACGGATCGACGACCCCGGTCGCCGCGGAGTCCCCGATCGCCGCGCCGCCCAGGATGTGCGCGGTCAGCGGGATGTTGAACACCTCCGACCAGCTGCCGCCCGGCAGTCCGCCGATCTCCTCGGCGAGCAGGCGGACCGCCTCGTTGCCGGCCGGGATCCACGCCGGGTTGGGCTCGCCGTGGCCCTGCGTGGTGGTCAGGCGCCGCCGGCCGGTCCAGCCCCGCCGGTAGCGCACGTCGAGGGAGTTGTCCAGCGACTGCATGACCAGCGCGATCACCGTCTGGTGCGACCAGCGGCGCACCGAGAGGACCCGCAGGTGCCGGACGGGGTGGCGGAAGAAGGCGCCGAACCAGCGCAGCGGGCGCCACGGGCCGCCGTCGGTGAGCACGGTCTGCAGCAGGCCCATCGCGTTGGAGCCGGGGCCGTAGCGGACCGGCTCGATGTGGGTGCTGGCGTCCGGGTGGAACGAGCTGGTGATGGCCACGCCGTCGGTGAAGTCGGCGCCCTTGCGCAGCGTTCGGGCCCCGACGATGGCCTCCGAGTTGGTCCGGGTGAGCGTGCCCAGCCGCCGGGACAGGTGCGGCAGCACGCCGTCGGCCCGCATCCGCAGCAGCAGCCGCTGCGTGCCCAGCGCCCCGGCGGCGAAGACGACCTGGCCGGCCTCGAAGGTCCGGCGCCGGCCGCGGCGGCCGGTGCCGCGGGTGCGCACCGTGTAGCCGCCGTCGCCGGCCGGGCGGACCTCGGTGGCCGTGGTCAGCGCGAACACCTCGGCGCCCATCCGCTCGGCGAGGTACAGATAGTTCTTGACCAGGGTGTTCTTGGCCCCGACGCGGCAACCGGTCATGCAGCTGCCGCAGTGCTCGCAGCTTTGGCGCTGCGGCCCGGCCCCGCCGAAGTAGGGGTCGACGCCGGAGCGGCCGAAGTAGACCCCGACCGGGGTGGGGTGGAAGCTCTCGCCGACCCCCATCCGCTCCGCGACCTTGCGAAACGCCTTGTCGGCGCTCGTGGTGCGGGCGTAGGTGGCCACCCCGAGCATCCGCTCGGCCTGGTCGTAGAACGGCTCGAGCTCGGCCCGCCAGTCGGTGATACCCCGCCACTGCGGGTCGTCGTAGAAGGGCTGGAGCGGGCGGTACAGCGTGTTGGCGTACACCAGCGAGCCGCCCCCGACGCCGGCCCCGGCCAGCACGAGCACGTTGCGCAGCATGGTGATCCGCTGGATGCCGTAGCAGCCGAGCGCCGGAGCCCACAGGAAGCGCCGGGCATCCCAGGACGTCTTCGGGAACTCGTCGTCGGCGAAGCGCCGCCCGGCCTCGAGCACCGCGACCGAGTACCCCTTCTCGGCCAGGCGCAACGCGGTCACGCTGCCGCCGAAGCCGGAGCCGATCACCACGACGTCATAGCGCATGCCCTATATTGACTGCCCAGTAACTTAGGCGGAAGGCCCTTCGGTTTCCGCACCGGTCTGCGGCAGACTGGACAACTATGGCGAGACTTCCCGGCGGGCTGACCGTTTGGCGTGGTCGCCGGCTGCTGGGGACCCCGGCCCCGTCGTCGCCACCCGCGCTGCCCTCGGTCGATGCGGCCCACCACGCCGCCCTGCACTCGGTCGTCCTCGACGCGGTGAAGTTCGCCGATGCCCAGCCGCCGCCTTCGGTACATCTCGGCGGCCCCGCCACCGTCCGCACCACGGCCGGCGTGCTCGTCATCGGGCTCCCGCTGGTGTGGGGGCTCTCGGCCGACGAGCTGCGGATGCTGATCACCCACGAGCTGGCGCAGCCCGCCTCCCGCCACCCCGACCTGGTCCGCGGCCTGCTCGAGGCGCGGCGGCACACCCCGGGGTCGCAGAAGACGGCCGCCCGGCACGCCCGGCTGCTGGCCGCCACCGAGACGCTGCTGGGCGAGGCCGAGCAGGTCCGCGACGCGGCGGCGGTGACCGCGGCCGGCGGCGGGCTCTCCGCGGTCGAGGACGCGGCCCGGGCGCTGCTCAAGGCGGCCGCGATCGAGGCCGCCTTCGCCGCCTTCGCCGCGGCCCCGCTGGCCTCGGGCACGATGTCGGCGCACGCGACCGGCTCGCTGCCCGCCACCGGCCCGATCCGGGCCGAGGACCTGCACGAGGGCTGGCGGCTGCGGCTGGCCCGCTGGGGCGCCCCGGCCACGGACGCCGCCACCCTGCAGGCGGCGCTGGCCCCCCACCACCCGGGGCTGGCCGGGGAGCTGCGGGCGCCGGTCGACGGGCCGCTGGTGCGCCTCGCCCCGGACGCGGCCCCTCTGGACGAGCTGGGGCCGGCGGCCCTGCGGGCGCTGGCCGCCGAGGCGCTGCCGGAGGGGACCGCCGGCGAACCCTGGGTGCGCCTCGCCGACCTGCCCGTCGAGGCCTACCTGCCCGACGTCGAGCGGCGGGCGCGGCAGTACGTCGAAGCGGTCAGCACCGTCCTGGGCCGCGCGCCGGACACCCGGGGCGAGCTCGCCGGCACCCTGCTGCGCCGCCCCGTCGACGTGGAGCGGGCCCGGCGAGGGCTGCCGCCCGGCGGCGAGGAGGACGCCGCCGCGCCGCCCTGGATGGGGGCCGCGCTGCTGGCGGTGGTCGTGGAGTACACCTTGCTGCGCAAAGGCTGGAAGCGTGAGCATCCGCTGCTGCCGCGCCGGCTGACGGCCCCGGGCGGCGCGGCGGAGGTCATCGACCTCAACGAGCTGGTCCGCAGCGACCCGGGGGCCCTGCGCGAGCATCTCGGCTAGTGCGGGCTACAGCAGCAGCGTGGGCGTCGCGGCCAGCTCGATCGGGTGCACCACGAGGTAGCCGTTGGGCGAGCGCTGCTCGACCACGCCGGCGGCCAGCTGGTTGACGCCGTTGCCGTCGAAACGCACCCCGTTCCACGGCATGATCGTCTGCGTGGCCGGGATGTTCACGCCCTGCACCGCGTTGCGCACCGACGACTTGGTGTAGTCGGCCGCCTGGTCCATGCCCAGGGCCAGGACCAGGGTGGCCATGAACGCGCCGGCCGCCACCTCGGTCAGCTTGGTGTGGTACGCCTGCTCGTACATCGCGCCGATGACCTGGGCGATCGGGTTGCGCGCGGCGAACTCGCCGGACCAGCCGGCGGCCCGCAGCGCGACCGGGTTCTTCACCCCGTCCAGCGCCGACACCGCCGGCCCGAGCGCGATCACCGGCGCGGTGCCCTTGAGCTTCACCGCGAGTTCGTTGGCCGCGGCCGCCTCGGCCGGGCTGGTCACGACGGCCAGCACCGCGTCGCCCTTGGTCACCTGGCTGGCGGACGGGTTGGGCGTGGCCAGCGACACCACCTCGTCCTTGCCGGCCGCCTGGTAGCCGGCGGCGAGGCTCAGGTCCTGGATGGAGGTCTTCAGGCTCGCCACCTCGTCGCCCAGCGCGCCCGTGGGGGCCCCCGCCGCCGTGACGATGCGGCGGTACTGCGAGGTCTCCTTCTGCCGGTAGAGCAGATCGAGCGCCGTGGTGACCTCGTGCTGGTCGCTCGGCTGGATGCGGAAGTGCCCGGTGCGGTTGAGCTCACCGAACGTGTCCGAGGTGCTCAGCGCGTCAACCAGGGGCACGCCGAGCAGGTCGGTGACCCGGCCGGCGGACAGCGCGACGTCGATCGTGTCGGCCACGACGAGCCCGACCGCGCCGTTGTCGACCAGGCGGGTGGTCTCCTTCTCGACCTTCTCCGGCGCGCTCTCGGTGTTGCCGGGGATGAGCGTCAGCTTGGTGCCGTTGCGCAGGCCGGCCCCGGGGCCGAGCGGCAGGGGCAGCGGCTGGGCCGGCACGTCCCGGTTGACCAGCTCGATCGCGAGCCTCGCGCCCAGCGTCGCCTGCTGGCCGATCTGCGCGTTGGGGCCGCTGCTGGGCACCAGCAGGCCGATCGCGACGGTGGCGGGCGGGGTGGCCGCCGGCTTCCCGCCTCCGGTGCACGCCGACATGAGTAACGCCGACATCAGCGCCAGGGCGGTCACTGCGGGCCGGAAGCCCCGGGTGAGCACGGCGAATGACTCCTTGTGGCGCGCGGGAGGTCGGACGGCCGTATCCTTCCCCTCTGATCTATGCGTAGCAAGCCCGCTGTCCTGCTTCGAGTAATGTGACCTGCGCCACCATGACGTGGTTGGACACACGTCACATCCCTGGTTTGATAAGGGCCGCACGCTGCTCAGGCAGCGCGATGACGCATGCGAAAGGTGTGAGGGTGCAGACCTTCGCTTCGCCGCCTTCCACGAGGGCTCCCGCCGTCGTGATGAAGGTGAACAGCCATCGCCGCAGGCGGCCGGGGGAGCCGCAGCGGCGCAGCGCATCCCTGTTCCGGGTGCGCGACTGGCGGGTGCCCACGAAGCTCGCAGCCGTTCTGGTGCTGCCCGCCGTCGCCTTCCTGGTCATCGCCGGCGTGCAGATCAACCTTTCCGTGCAGGACGCGACGAAGCTGGACCAGTTCGCCCAAGGGGTCAAGGTCGGCCGCCAACTGACCGATCTTATCCACCAGTTGCAGGTGGAAAGGGACCGAACGGCCGGAGTTCTGTCCAAGCCGATGACCGCGGCGACGCCGCCCGGGCAGAACTCGGCCGCCGACGAGCTCGCGGCCAGCTACGCCGCGACCGACGCGGCCCTGCTGGCCTTCTCCACCCAGGCCAGGCCGCTGCTGCGCAACCCGGTCTTCAGCCAGACCCAGAACCGCATCAACGCCGACTTCCAGGACCTCGCGCTCGTCCGGGCCGGGGTCAAGGCCCGTTGGCTGCGCGGGGAGGCGGTGTTCCAGCAGTACAGCGTCACCATCCAGCACCTGTTCGACCTGGTGCCGGACCGCCCCGACATCGGCGGCGACTCCGAGTCGGTGGCCGAGGTCTCCTCGCTGATGGATCTCGCCCAGTCCAAGGAGCTCAAGGACCAGCTGCGCGGGCGGATCTTCGCCGCGGCCAGCGCCGGCAAGTTCGCCCCGGACGACTTCGAGACGTTCTCGGAGATCCAGGCCCGGCAGGTGGCCGCCGTGGAGCGCTTCCGCGCCTCGGCGAGCCCCCGGCACCTGGCGCTCTACGACCGCAACCTTCGCCAGCCCGCCGTCTCCACCGTCGCCCGCCTGCAGCGGGACATCATCTCCCGGTCCCGGGGCGCCGCCGTCGGCGTCTCCGCCGAGGACTGGTGGCGGGCCAGCACCCAGGAGCTGGACTACCTCCGCAGCATCGAGAAGGAGATGCTGGAGGACGCCATCAAGGGCGCCGGGGACCGCAGCGCCACCCAGCGCACCAACGCGATCCTCGCCACCTCGGCGATCGTGCTGGTCATGCTGCTGGCCCTGCTGCTGTCCTGGCTCATCGGCCGGTCGATGGCCCGCTCGCTGCGCCAGCTGCGGGCCCAGGCGCTCGACGTGGCCCAGCACCGCCTGCCCGAGGCGATCCAGCGGCTGCGGACGCTGCCGCGCGGCGAGACGGTCACCGTCGACACCACCACCCGCGTGCGCTCCTCCGACGAGATCGGCGAGGTGGCGGACGCGTTCACCGCCGTGCACCGTTCCGCGGTCAGCCTGGCCGTCGAGCAGGCGGTCATGCGGCGCAACGTCAACTCGATGTTCGTCAACCTGGCCCGCCGGTCGCAGACGCTGGTCGAGCGCCAGCTGCAGCTGCTGGACCAGCTGGAGTCGGCCGAGACCGACCCGGACCAGCTGGCCAACCTGTTCCGGCTGGACCACCTGGCCACCCGCATGCGCCGCAACGACGAGAACCTGCTGGTCCTCGCGGGCAGCGAGGCGACCCGGCGGTGGGCCCAGCCGGTGTCGCTGTCGGCCGTGATGCTGGCGGCGATGGCGGAGATCGAGCAGTACGCCCGCATCCGCCACGACGTGTCCAACGACATCTACCTCGTCGGCCACGCCGTCTCCGACATCGTGCACCTCTTCGCCGAGCTGCTGGAGAACGCGACGACGTTCTCCCCTCCGGACACCGTGGTGACGGTGACCGGCTGGCCCGCCCAGGGCGCCCGCGAGGCAACGATCGTCATCGAGGACAAGGGCATCGGCATGACCGAGTCCGGCCTCATCGAGGCGAACGAGCGCGTCACCAGCCCGATCGCCATCGACGTGGCCGCCTCCGAGCGGATGGGCCTGGTCGTGGTCGGCCACCTCGCCGACCGGCACGGCGTCTCGGTCCGGCTCACCGCCACCGAGGACGGCGTGACCGCGTACGTCACGCTCCCCGCCCGGCTGCTGGCCAGCCCGCCGGAGGGCGCGGGGCTGTACGGCAACGCGCCCAACCAGCTCGTCGGCGCGGCCCGGCTGCCGATCCCGGTCGACGGCGGCACCTCGCAGGCGCCGGCCGGGGTGGATTCGAGCGACTCGCCGACGGCGGTGCTGCCGGCGCTGCCCGCTCGCCTGCCTTCCGCCGACGTGGAAGACGCCGTGGTCGTCGAGGACGCGGAGCGTACCCCGCCGACGTCCAATGTTCCGGACATTCCGGACGTTGCCGCAGCGCCGTTGCCGGCCGCTGTGAGCCGGACCGCGCCGGTGTCGGCGGCTCCTGTCTCGGCCGCTCCTGTCTCGGCTGCACCCGTTTCGGCGGTCCCGGTGTCGGCCGCACCGGTCTCGGCCGCGCCCGTCTCCGCCGCGCCCGTCTCGGCCGCGTCGGTGTCGGCCGCGTCGGTGTCGGCCGCGTCCGCTTCCGGGTCGCCG
>NZ_JBFAZW010000011.1:119335-142231 GCF_040682015.1 Dactylosporangium sp. NPDC051485 | reverse complement strand
GACGTACGCGTGACCAGCGGCCGGCCGTCGTAGCCGACACCACCGATCGACTCGGTCACCCAGGTCGGGTCACCGGAGAACAACTGGTCATACTCCGGCGTGCGCAGGAACCGGATGATGCGCAACTTGATGACGAAATCGTCGACAAGTTCCTGCGCCCCGGCCTCGTCCAGCGTGCCCTCGGCGAGGTCGCGTTCGAGGTACACGTCCAGGAACGTCGAGGTCCGCCCGAGCGACATCGCGGCACCGTTCTGCTCCTTCGTCGCCGCCAGATAGCCGAAGTACAGCCACTGGATCGCCTCCCGCGCGGTCCGGGCCGGCTTCGAGATGTCGTACCCGTAGGAGGCCGCCATCGCCTTGAGCTCTCCAAGGGCGCGTAGCTGCTCGGCGAGTTCCTCGCGGTCGCGCACCACGTCGGGGCTCGCGGCGTGGTGGTCCAGCGACGCCTTGTCGCGCCGCTTCGCCTCGATGAGGAAGTCCACGCCGTACAGCGCGACGCGCCGGTAGTCGCCGATGATCCGGCCACGGCCGTAGGCGTCGGGCAGGCCAGTGATGACGTGAGCCTTGCGCGCGGCCAGGATCTGCGGCGTATAGGCGTCGAACACCGCGGCGTTGTGGGTCTTGCGGTACCGCGTAAAGATCTCTTTGACGGCCGGGTCGAGCTCGTAGCCGTAGGCACGCAAACCGTTCTCCACCATGCGCAGCCCGCCGAAGGGCATGATGGCCCGCCGCAGCGGCGCATCCGTCTGCAGCCCGACGATCAGCTCCCGGTCCCGGTCGATGTACCCGGGCGCATGGGCTGTGATCGACGCTGGGGTGCGCGCGTCGACGTCGTAGATGCCACGCTCCCGCTCAGCCGGGAACATCGCAGTGAGCAGGCCCCAGATGTGGGTGGTGCGCTCGGTCGGGCCGGCGAGGAACACCCCGTCCCCGGTGTACGGCCGGACGTTGGCACGGATGAAGCCGGCGACGTCGACCTCGTCGCGCCACCGCCCGCCCTGGAAACCGCGCCAGGCGGCCAGTTGGGTGTCAGCGGGGAGGCTCATGGTGGTCATGCCCCAAGCGTTGCCGGATTCGCCGTGGACGGGCAGGGCCGAAGTCCCCGGCCGCCCGGGCCGTCGGCCCTACGCGCGGCGGTGCGCGCGGCCTAGCTTCGAGCGTGGAGGTGTGCCATGACCAAGTACGTCTACGACTTCGCCGAAGGCGGACGAGATCTCAAGGACCTGCTCGGCGGCAAGGGCGGCAACCTCGCCGAGATGGCGAACCTGGGCCTGCCGGTGCCGCCGGGCTTCACGATCACCACCGACGCGTGTCGTGCCTATCTGCGCACCGGCCGCGAGCCGTTCGGCCTGGCCGACGAGATCGCCCTGCACCTGGAGGGTCTGGAGCGGCAGGCCGGCCGCCGCCTCGGCGACCCCGCCGACCCCCTGCTGGTCTCGGTGCGCTCCGGCGCCAAGTTCTCGATGCCGGGCATGATGGAGACGATCCTCAACGTCGGCCTGACCGACGCCACCGTCGGCGGCCTGGCGGCCCGGGCCCGCGACGAGCGCTTCGCCTGGGACTCCTACCGCCGGCTCATCCAGATGTTCGGCAAGACCGTCCGCGGCCTGCCCGGCGAGGTGTTCGAGCACGCGCTGCGGGAGGCCAAGGCGCGGGCGGGCACCGCCGACGACACGGGCCTGGACGCCGCGGCGCTGCGCGGGCTCGTCCGGCGGTACCAGGACATCTTCACCGCGCACACCGGCGAGGAGTTCCCGCAGGACGCCCGCGAGCAGCTCGACCAGGCGGTCCGCGCCGTGTTCGACTCGTGGCACGCCGAGCGGGCGGTGCTGTACCGCCGTCAGGAGCACATCCCCGACAGCCTCGGCACCGCGGTCAACGTCGTGGCCATGGTCTTCGGCAACCTCGGCGCCGACTCCGGCACCGGCGTCGCGTTCACCCGCGACCCGGCCACCGGCGAGCGCGGCGTCTACGGCGACTACCTCGCCAACGCCCAGGGGGAGGACGTCGTCGCCGGCATCCGCAACACCACGCCGCTGCAGGAGCTCGAGCAGCGCGACAAGGCCTGCTACGACGAGCTCCTGAACATCATGGCCACGCTCGAAGCGCACTACACGGACCTCTGCGACATCGAGTTCACCATCGAACGCGGCAAGCTGTGGATGCTGCAGACCCGCGTCGGCAAGCGCACCGCGGCCGCCGCGTTCGTCATCGCCAGCCATCTCGTCGACGAGGGCGTCATCGACCTCGACGAGGCGCTGACCCGGGTGAACGGATCCCAGCTGGCCCAGCTCATGTTCCCCGCCTTCGACCTCTCGCGCGGCGCCCGGCCCGTCGCCGCCGGCGTGCCCGCCTCACCGGGCGCGGCCGTCGGCGCCGCGGTCTTCGACGCCCACCGCGCCGCGGAGGCGGACACGCCCGTCATCCTGGTACGCCGCGAGACCAACCCCGACGACCTGCCCGGCATGATCGCCGCCCAGGGCATCCTCACCAGCCACGGCGGCAAGACGTCCCACGCCGCGGTCGTCGCCCGCGGCATGGGCAAGCCGTGTGTCTGCGGCGCCGACGCGATCGGCGTGGACCCCCACAAGCGACAGTTCACGGTGGACGGGCACGTGGTGTCCGAGGGCGACGTCATCTCCATCGACGGCACGACCGGCCGGGTGTACCTCGGCCAGGTCCCCGTCCAGCCCTCGCCCGCGATGCGCTACTTCGAAGGCACGCTGTCCCCCGAAGCCGATCCGCTGATCCGCGCCGTCGACCGGCTCCTCACCCACGCCGACAAGCGGCGGCGGCTCGCCGTGCGCGCCAACGCCGACACCGCCGAGGACGCCGCCCGGGCCCGGCGCTTCGGCGCGCAGGGCATCGGTCTGTGCCGCACCGAGCACATGTTCCTCGGCGACCGCCGCACCCTCGTCGAGCGGCTCATCCTCGCCCGCACCCCCGAACAGCGCGACGCCGCCCTCGCCGAGCTGCTGCCGTTGCAGCGCGACGACTTCACCGGCCTGTTCCGCGAGATGGCCGGCCTGCCGGTGACCGTGCGGCTCATCGACCCGCCGCTGCACGAGTTCCTGCCCCCGCTGGAGGACCTCGCCGTGCGGGTCGCCCGCGCCGACGAGCGCGGCGAGGATCCCGGCCACGACCGGGAACTGCTCGACGCCGTGCACCGCATGCACGAGGAGAACCCGATGCTGGGCCTGCGCGGGGTGCGCCTCGGCCTCGTCATTCCGGGGCTGTTCGCGATGCAGGTGCGGGCCGTCGCGGAGGCGGCCGCCCAGGTGCCCGGCGCGCACGCCGAGATCATGGTGCCGCTCGTCGGCGCGGTCCAGGAGCTCGAGGCCGTGCGGGACGAGGCGCAGCGGCTGCTGCGCGAGATCGGCGTCGACGCGCGCATCGGCACCATGATCGAGGTCCCGCGGGCGGCGCTCACCGCCGGCGAGATCGCCCGCGCCGCCGACTTCTTCTCCTTCGGCACCAACGACCTGACCCAGATGGGCTGGGGGTTCTCCCGGGACGACGTCGAAGGAGCATTTTTCACGCGGTACCTCGAACTGGGCATCTTCGGCGTCTCGCCGTTCGAGTCCATCGACCGCGACGGGGTCGGCCGGCTGATCCGCATCGCCGTCGCCGAGGGCCGCGCCGCCCGACCGGACCTGCACATCGGCGTCTGCGGCGAGCACGGCGGCGACCCTGCCTCGATCCGTTTCTTCCACGAGGCCGGCCTCGACTACGTGTCCTGCTCGCCGTTCCGGGTGCCCGTGGCCCGGCTCGAGGCCGGCCGTAGCGCGATCAGCGCCACCGGCTCCGACACCCGCTGATCCGGGCGTTCGCGGCGGGACGACCGTCCCGCCGCGGACCCGCCCGTCCGCGACCTGCACACGGCGTCCCGCCACCACCGGCACCGACCCGTGGTCGCGTCAGGACCTTCGGCCCTGGCTCACCGGGGTGGCCCGGCCGCACGATGGTGTATGCGCACACTCGCATTCGCCGACACGGTGCCGACGGCCGCGCTGATACCGTTCGCGGTCGCCGCGGTCGGGTTCGTCGCCTACTGCCTGTTCGACCTGAGCCGGTCCTCGGTCCGTTACCTCCCGAAATGGTTGTGGGCGATCGTGTGCCTGGTCTCGATCCCGTTTGGGGGCGTCGTGTACCTGCTCATCGGCCGGGACCACCGATGATCCTGCGCACCGCCGGGCTGTCGAAGCGCTACGGGAGCCATGCCGCGCTCGACGGCGTCGACCTCGCCGTGCCGGAGGGCAGCGTCTACGGCCTGGTCGGCCCGAACGGTGCGGGCAAGACCACGCTGCTGGCGATCCTGGCGGGCCTGCGCCGGCCGACCGCCGGCGCCGTCGATTGCCCACTGCCTCGCCGGCGGGTCGCGCTGCTGCCCGACACGCCGCAGTTCGATCCCTGGCTGACCGGCCGGGAGGTCGTCGCGCTCGCCCGCGAGCTGGTCGGCGCCGAGGTGCCCGCCGCACGCGTCGACGAGGTGCTGCACGACGCCGGCCTCGTCGACGCCGCCGACCGCCGCGTCGGCGGTTACTCCCGCGGCATGCTGCAGCGGCTCGGCATCGCCGCGACCGTGATCGGCGAACCCGGCCTGCTGCTGCTCGACGAGCCGGCCTCCGCGCTCGACCCCGCCGGGCGACGGGAGGTGCTCGACCTGATCCTGCGGCTGCGGGTGCGTTCCACCACGATCCTGTCCAGCCACATCCTCGCCGACGTCCAGGAGGTCTGCGACACCGTCGGCATCCTGCGCTCCGGGCGGCTGCTCTTCCAGGGCAGCCTCGACAGCCTGCTGGTGGGCCGGGCCATCCCCGCGTACCGGGTCCGCGTGCGGGAGCCGGTCGCCGCGGTGCTCCAGCGGCTGCGCGGCGAGGATTGGGTCACCGGCGTCGAAGCCGAGCCCGACGGCGGGCTGCGCGTCGGCGTCCGGTCCCTGCCGGAGGCCGAGCTGCAGCTGCCGCGGGTCCTGGCCGCCTGCGACGCCCGGCTGGTCAGCCTCGAACCGCTGGCCGCCGACCTCGAGTCCGTGTTCCTGGAGCTGACGTCATGAGCCTCTGGCGCCTCGAATGGCTGCGCCTGACCCGGACCAGGCGGCTGGTCGCCCTGCTCGGCGTGTATCTGTTCTTCGGGCTCACCGGCCCGCTCAGCGCACGGTACCTGAGCGAGATCCTCGGCGCCGTGGGCACCGAAGGGGTGCGGATCGAGTTCCCCGAGCCCAGACCGGTCGACGGGATCGCCCAGTTCGCCGGCAACGTCTCGCAGATCGGCCTGCTCGTCGTGGTCCTCGTCGCCGCGTCCGCGCTGGCGTTCGACGCCCGGCGCGAGATGGCGGTGTTCCTGCGGACCCGCGTCCGCGGTGTGGAGGCCGTCATCCTGCCCGCGTACGCGGTGAGTACGGGCGCGGCCGTCGCCGCGCTCGTCTGCGGGTCCGTCGCGGCCTGGTACGAAACCGCCGTGCTGCTCGGCCGGCTGCCGGTCGCCCGCATGCTCGCCGGGATCGGGTTCGCGGCGCTGTTCCTGGCCTTCGCCGTCGCCCTCGTCGCGCTGGCCGCGGCGCTCGTCCGTGGCGTGCTCGCCACCGCCGGCTCGGCCCTCACCGTCCTGATCGCCATGGCGCTCGCCGACAACATCGGCGGCATTGGCCGCTGGCTGCCGACAACGCTCTCCGGCGCGCTACCCGGCGTCGTCAACGGCACCGCGCCGAGCCGCTACCTGCCCGCCGCCGCGGTCGCCGCCGCGCTGTCGGCCGCGGCCCTCGCCGGCGCGATCGCCCTCGGCCGGCGCCGCGAGATTTGAGGCGCAGGCACGGGACGTTCGGCCCTGCCCGGCCCGGCGCACGATCGATAGCGTCGATGCGGCAAGGACATCCAGTCGGCAACGCCACCCTGGTACGTCGCAACCGCTCGTGATCAGGCTGGACAGCGAGATCCTTGCGGTGAACCGGCGGCGTAGGAGAGGGGAACATGGCCAGTCAGCTGCAGGCCCCACGAACTGAGGTCGCCGGACTGCTGTCCACGGAGGCAACGGCGCGGCTCGAGCGGGACGGGCGCAACGCATTGCCGACGGCGCAGCGCGTCGCGGTGTGGCGGCGGGTGCTCACGCAACTGCGGGACCCGCTCGTCATCGTGCTGCTGGTCGCGATCGCGCTGACGATCCTCACCGGCGACTGGACCGACGTCGCCGTCATCGCGCTCGTCATCGTCGTCAACACCGCCGTCGGTGTCGTGCAGGAGGTCAAGGCCGACCAGGCCATTACCGCCCTGGCCACGATGACGGCGCCCGAGGCGCGGGTGGTGCGCGACGGGCAGCAGCGCCTCGTCGCCGCGACCGAGGTCGTCGTCGGTGACCTGCTCGTCCTCGCCGAGGGCGACATCGTGCCCGCCGACGCCACCGTCGTGGAGGCCGCCGCGCTGCTGGTCGACGAGGCCGCGCTGACCGGCGAGTCCGTGCCGGTCGACAAGAGCGCGGCGCCGCCGGACGGCGACGGCCGCGGGCACCCCGATGCCCTCGTCTCCTCCGGAACGGTGGTGGTCCGCGGCCGGGGCCTCGCCCTGGTGACCGCCACCGGGCCGCGCAGCGCCATGGGCCGCATCGCCGCCCTGCTGGCCACCGGCACCGGCCTGACCCCGCTGCAACGCCGCCTGGTCGGCGTCGGTCGTGTCCTGGCGATCACCGCCGTGGTGCTGTCCGCCGTGGTGCTGGCGCTGGGACTGCTGCGCGGCGAGCCGCTGGAGCTCATGGTCGTCACCGCGATCAGTCTCGTCGTCGCCGCCGTACCGGAATCGCTGCCCGCCGTGGTGACCCTCGCGCTGGCCCTGGGCGCCCGCCGGATGGCCGCCCGCCACGCCCTCATCCGCCGCCTGCCCGCGGTGGAGACCCTCGGCTCGGTCACCGTCATCGCCACCGACAAGACCGGCACCCTCACCGAGGGCCGCATGGTCGCCCGCCGGCTCTGGACCCCCACCGGTGACGCCGAGGTCGACGGTCGCGGCTACGCCCCCGCCGGCACGATCCGCCGCGACGGGCGACCGGTGACCGCCCACACCGCCCCCGACATCGCCGGCCTCCTCGCCAGCGCCGCCCTGTGCACCGACGCCACCCTGCAACCACCCGGCACACTGGACGGCGACTGGACCGCGCTCGGCGACCCCACCGAGGCGGCGCTGCTGGCCGCCGCCGCCAAGCTCCTCCCGGATGCCTCCGCACCGCCGCCGCGCGTCGGCGAACTGCCGTTCGACAGCGTCCGCAAGCGCATGACCACCGTCCACCGCCGGCCCGACGGCGGCGCGGACGTCGTGTGCAAAGGCGCGCCCGAGATCCTGCTGGACCCGGCATACCTCGACGAGCCCGCCGACACGATCGCCCGGGCCGTCGCGCGCGCCGAGACGCTCGCCGCCGACGGGTACCGCGTCCTGGCCGTCGCCCGGGCCCACCACCCGGCCGTCCCGCCACCCGAGGCCTGGGAACACGGGCTGCGGCTGCTGGGCCTCATCGGCATCCACGACCCCGCCCGACCGTCGGCCGCCGCCACCATCGCCGCCTGCCGCAGAGCCGGCATCACCCCGGTGCTCATCACCGGCGACCACCCCGCCACCGCCCGCGCCGTGGCCACCGAGGTCGGCATCATCGACGCGGGCGACGCCGTCGTCGACTGCCGCGAGGCCTGGGCACCCGGGCAGCCGGGCGACTCGCGGGTGTACGCCCGGGCCACCCCCGAGCAAAAGCTCGAGATCATCACCGCCCGCCGCGAGGCCGGCGACGTCGTCGCCATGACCGGCGACGGCGTCAACGACGGGCCCGCCCTGCACCGCGCCGACATCGGCGTCGCCATGGGACTGGGCGGCACCGAGGTCGCCCGCCAGGCCGCCGACCTCGTCCTCGCCGACGACGAGCTGGCCACTGTGGTCGCCGCCGCCGAGGAGGGCCGCCGGGTGTACGCCAACATCCGCCGCTTCCTGCTCTACGCCCTCGCCGGCGGCACCGCCGAGATCGCCGTCATGCTGGCCGGGCCCTTCCTCGGCCTGCCGCTGTTCCTGCTGCCCGCCCAGATCCTCTGGGTCAACCTGCTCACCCACGGCCTGCCCGGCGTCGCCCTCGGCAGCGAACCCGCACCACCCGACGCGATGCACCGCCCGCCCCGCCCGCCGGCGGAATCCGTGCTCGGCGCCGGGCTGTGGCAGCGCATCCTCCGCGTCGGCGTCGTCATCGCCGCCGTCACCCTCGGCATCGCCGTGTGGGCCCACGCCACCGACCGGCCGTGGCAGAGCATGGCCTTCTTCGCCCTTGGCGCCACCCAGCTCGCCGTCGCCCTCGGCTCCCGGGCCCGGCCCGGCAGCCGCGCCAACCCCGTGCTGCTCGTCGCGGTCGGCGCCGCACTTGCGCTGCAGTTCGCCGGCCTCTACCTGCCGATCTTCAACGATCTCCTGGGCACCGAGCCGGTACCCGTCCTTGACCTGCTCGCCATCTGCGCCCCGTCCAGCCTCGGCTACGCGGCGATCCGCCTCGACCGCGTCGTGCACCGCGGCCCGCGCCAGCATCGCGGCACCGCCTGATCTGCATCGGCACGGCCGGGCGGGATCGCAGAGCTGCCGCTGCGGTACGGCATCAAGCCCCGGCGTCCGCCTTCTGGCCGCGGCGGACGTCAGGTGCGATTCACAGCTGTCCCGGCAGTCCGACCACGTCGGTGCCGGAGCGGCGTACGGCGGCTGGAACGGGGTCAGCCTCGGCGACGGTAACCCCGACGCGCATCGCGATCGCTGGGTTACCGACGCCGCCGAGCACCCGCCGCAGCGCGGTGCGGACGGCGTCCACCTCGATCACCTCGCTGATCGGCGAGGCGGCCAGGCCGTGCGCGGTGAGCGTCAGCCACACGTCGGACAGCGCCTCGCCGGCGGCGACCCAGTCGTGCGGCTCGTCGGTATCGATGGCCAGCACGACGTACACCGTGCCCCGATCGGTGCCCGGGCCGGGCTCCAACGCCGCCGGCCTGGCCACGGCGAAGTTCCGTGGCGCGACGGTGCGCGGCGTCGGCGGGACCATGCTGCGCGCCGACACGCCGTCGCGGTCCGGGCGCGCCCGGGTCGTCCAGGCGAGCACGTCGTCGCGGAAGCGCGGGTCCGCGTGCTCGATCGCCCCGGCGCGCGCCACCGCCGCGGCGAAGGCGGTCACCTGGTCCTCGCGCACCACGTGCAGGTGCACGCCGTGCCGCTCGGCGGCCGCGCGCAGCTCGTCGAGCGCCGCGGGCCCGGGCCGCTCGTCGCCGAACGGGCGCCGGTCGGTGCGCCTGCGGTAGATCGCCCGGTACAGCCGGTCGTCGGGCTCGCACGCCGCCCCCTGCCGCAGCCGGGCCACCAGGTCCGGCCGGTCGGGGTCCGGCACGCGCACCACGTCCGCGGTGTACCCGGCGGCGTGCATCGCCACCGTCGCGTGGTGCAGGGCCGCGCCGCAGCTGAGCAGCAGCAGGTGCCCGGCGGGGTCCAGGCCGGTGAGCTGCCGGGAACGGTCGGCCCACAGCTCGCCGTGGCCGCCGACCAGGCGCCAGCGCCAGGGCTGGCTGTTGAACAGGGACGGGGCGCGCAGCGCGGCGATCGAGGCCTCGGCGATCTGATCGATCTCGGCGCGCGGTGGCTGAGTCATGGCCTGCTCCCCTCGGCGGTACGCCCGGCTGCATCTGGCTCCACGATTACCGTTCACCGGCACCGGCCGGCAGGGCCGAACGTCACAACCTCGCGGGACCGGGGTGCCCGTGATCGCCGCCGGGGAGACCGGGCAGTGTCCCTTACCGGGTGAGGGCGCCGGCGATGCCGCGGGCCCAACGGCGGACGTCCTCCCAGTCGCGGAAGTCGCCGTACGGGGCGCGCAGGGCGGCGATGAGGGCACGCTCCACCGTGGCACCGGAGTCCGGCCGTCGCACGGGCCGGACGTCCCGTCGCGGCGGGACCGCCTACCCGGCCGACGCGAGCCGGTATCCGGTCACCAGGTCGCAGTCGATGCCGATCACGCAGGTCATCGGCTCGTCCGCCCAGGGCTCGATCGCGGGTTCATAGCGGGCCAGCCGCTCCTCGTCGAGGATCAGCCGGGCGGCGCCGGTCACCACGACCGTCCAGCCGGACCGGTGGTCCGGGTCGATCTCGTCGGCCTCGTAGGCGACCACCACGGCTCCGTCGGCGATGGCCGCCGAGGCCAGGCTCGTCGCCAGGCCGGTGCGGATCACGATCGTGTCGCCGTCGACGAGATGGTTCACCGGCCGTATCGCGGGCAGCGCCCGCAGCGTGAACACGACCCGGCCAACCGGCACCGAGGCCAGCAGCTCCAGGCAACGATCCCGGCCCAGCGGTTGTAGTGGCGCCATTGATTCCCTCCTCGTGTACCCCAGGACTCTCCTCATCCCTCGCCAGGGCCGCCAGGGGCAAAGGTCCCGCACGGAAGGGCCGCGGCACGCCGCCGACGGCGGACCGCGGGACGGACGTCCGGCCCGGCGGCGGGTCCTCGGTCCGGTCGGGTCGAGCCTTTCGGCACAGGCGCCCGCGCGCCGCGGGGAGCATGCTGAAGCCATCGAAGAGGCCAGACAGGAGGCAGCGGCCATGAGCACCTCGCACATCCACCACACCCGCGCCAACCACCTCGAGCGGGTCGAGGCACCGGGCAGCATGCTCACCCGGACCGCCGCGAGGGCGCTGGCGGTGCTGCGGTACGCCACCGGGTTCGTGTTCCTGTGGGCGTTCGCCGACAAGCTGTTCGGCCTCGGGTACGCGACCCCGTCGGCGAAGGCCTGGATCAACGGCGGCAACCCGACCAAGGGCTTCCTGTCCTCGGTCGACGCCGGCCCGCTCCAGTCCGCGTTCCACTCGATGGCCGGCACCTGGTGGGCCAACGGCCTGTTCATGTTCGGCCTGCTCGGCGTCGGCCTGGCGCTGGTCTCCGGCATCGGCCTGCGCATCGCGGCCGCCTCGGGCACCCTGATGATGGCCATGATGTGGCTGGCCGAGTTCCCCCTGGCCCAGCACACCGCGACGGGCGCCCCTAGCGGCTCGACCAACCCGCTGACCGACTACCACTTCATCTACGCCGTGGTGATGATCGTCCTGGCCGCCGGCTACACCGGCCACACCTGGGGCCTCGGCCGCTGGTGGGCGAAGCTGCCCTTCGTGCAGCGCAACCGCTGGCTCATCTGATCACATCGTTCGGCGAGGCCCGGGCCCGGCGGCCCGGGCCTCCGTGGTGGTGCACGCGATGCGCCGTCACGCGCCGACCAGCGTCGGCTGCCAGCCGTCCTGAAACGCCGACTGTTCGGCCGCGACGACCAGGTCGCGGACCTCGGCCAGCAGCAGGCCGTACGCTTCGGCCATCTCGGCGAGCGCCGCCATCTTCGCGGAGAAGCGCTCTCCCGGGCCGAGTTCGGCATCGTCGTCGACGGCGCCGAACTCGGCCCGGATCAGGCCCGTGATCTCGTCGGGTGAGATGAGCGGCGACTTGCACCGGGCGGCCGCCCGGACGGCCAGCGCGGCCGTCTGCGATGGCTGCGGCGCCGCCGGGAACAGCCGCCGGACCAACGCCGTGAATGCCGCTTCCACGACGGCCACCTCGCTTTCCCGGTCGACGCCGCCGTCGTACTTCTTCACCGCGGCGAGGTCGAACTGCATGATCGCCTTCAGATATCGGCCGATAACGGTTCGCGGCGCCGGGCCGTCATCCGTCCGCCGGGCCAGATCGGCCTGGCGGACGAAGCGCCGCAGCGCCAGGATGCGCAGCCCGATCCGGTACCGCGGATTCACGGCCAGCCGGGCCAATCTCCATTCACCGGTGCGGATGAGCTCCACCAGTTCCTCGTCCGGGAGGTTCGCGTCGCGGATCAGACCGGCCAGCAGGACCAGCACGAGGTCCTGCTCCAGCAGCGGAACGCTTGGAAAATCGGCCACCGACACGGTCGAGTCGACCACCGCCCTGGCCACGTGCAGCCGCTGCGGCGTCAGGCTGCCGTCTCGCTCCAACATTCCACGCAGGTCCGGACCAGTCCCTCCAGCCGCTGCTGATCCGGACCATGCGCGTCGAGCGGCAACGGTAAGGGTTTGCGACGCCAGTTCCGATGCGACGTACGGCCGGCGCAGCAGCCGGAAGGCACGCGCCGTCCGCTTGTCCGTGAGCAACATCCGAAGTTCTTCGCCCAGTCCGCTCAGTCGAGCTTCCGCCGCATCGGCCACTGTGTCGCCCTCCCCCATGCACTTCCCAGTCGACACCTCGATGATGGCGGCGGCTGTCGAGCAGCGCCACGATCCGTTTCTGGCCGATACGGTTGAATGATCGCCATGACGGTCCCGGAACGTTACGGTGAATCGGCCCTGAGTCCCGACTGGCATGGGGAGCGGGAGCGACTCATGGCGATGGCGGAGGTCGCCGACCACACCACCACGCGTACTCTCCGCGAACTCGGCCTGCGCCCCGATTGGCACTGCCTGGAAGTCGGCGCAGGTGCCGGCACGGTCGCGACGTGGCTGGCGGGACAGGTCACGGGCGGCAGCGTCCTGGCGACCGACATCGACACGCGATGGCTCGAACCCCTCACCGCGCCCAACCTGAGCGTCTCGAAGCACGACATCGTCTTCGACCCGCTCCCCGTATCGGCGTTCGACCTCATCCATGCCAGATTCGTCCTGGAACATCTGCCCGAACGGGACACCGTCCTCGCCAAGTTGTGCCGGTCGTTACGTCCCGGTGGCCTGCTGGTGATCGAGTCCATCGCCAGCTTTCCCATCGACTCATCCGCCACACCGGCCTTTCGCGACGCCATGCACGCCATCGAATCGACGCTGGCGGCGACCATCGGCACCGACACCGCATGGCCGCGCGCCTTCCCCGCGCCCCTGCAACAGCATGGACTCGCGCAGGTCTCGGCCTCGGTGCACATTCCAGCGACCGGTGGCCGGAACGCCTCGGCGCAATGCTGGTCCCACACCCTCACCCAGCTACGCCCCCGAATCGCTGACCACGCGCCTGAAGCGCTGCCCGCGGTCGACGAAACACTCCGTCTCCTGGACGATCCGGACTTCTTCGACTTCGCCTTCGCAACCGCGATCTGTTGGGGCCGCAAGCCAGAAATCGGCACATGATTGACGCGCGCGGCAGCCGTTGAAGGCATTCAGCGGCGTCTAACCAGCACGTTTGCCGAACCACTTTTCCCCGTGGCAGGCTACCGGCATGGGGAAACGCTGGGGCGCCGCTGCGGTGTTCCTCGGTGCGGCCGCTGCGCTCGCCTGGTTCGCCAGCCGGGCCCACGGATTGCAGGAGATCGTCCTTTTCGCCGCTTCGGTTCCGTCGGCGTTTCTCGGCGGGCGCTTCCTCTCTCGCCGTTAGCGAGCATTCGACGAGATCATCAACAATCGCCTATGGCACGTCCGTGGTCGGCGCGCCCGTCGGCGGGTTTTGCGAGGACTGCGTCGGCGCGCCGGCCGTTTTCGTCTTCGTCGGAGTTGACGTTGCGCGCGAAGTCGGGCTTGCCTTGCTCGTGGTGTGGGCCACCGTCGGCGGCGGCGGTGGGGGCGAGACCGCGTCCGGGAGGTCGGCGGTCAGGCGGGGGGTGGCGTTCGACGTCCATTTCACGTCGTAGCGCGGGTCGCTGGCCAGTGTCGTGAACGCCTTGCCCGCGTCCGGGGACGTTGCGATTTTCCAGTCGGTCTCGCGGACCGCCTCGTACCAGATGAAGCCGATGATGTCCGGATGCTTCGGAAGGTACCGTGCGAAATCCTGGATCCACTGCGCCTTCTGGCCCGATACGTTGGTTGCGCCCGTCTCCGTGATGACCAGAGGCTTGTGGGTGAAGCTGCGCAATTGGGCCAGCGTGGGGTCGAAGACCGCCTCCGGCGTGCGGTAGGTCGTCGTGCCGGCGGTGCCGTAGTAGCCGGACAATCCCAGCCAGTCGACGTATTCGTCGCCCGGGTACAGCTCGCGGAGCGGGTTCTTGGTGTCGTACGTGATGTTCGGGCTCCAGATCCACACGATGTTCGTCGCGCCGGCCTGGGCCATCACGTCGTGGACGTGGCGCCACATCCGGATGTAGTCGTCGGGCTGGTTGCCGTTGACGCCGGCACCCCACGGATACCAGAAGCCGTTCATCTCGTGGGCCAAGCGGATGCCGATCGCGTAGCTGAGGCCCTTGACGCCGTTCGCGTACGTCTTCAGGTACTGGTCGTAGTCCCCGCGCGCGACCTTCGACAGCTGGTACTCCGGCTGATCCGAGTGGGAGCCGTCCTTCGCGACCGTGTCGTCGCGGTAGTTCCACGGCTCCCAGCTCACGATCGGCAGCATGCCCCGCTGGGCGACCTTGTCCAGGTCGGCCCGGTTGAATGCGCGCGCCGCCCAGCCGTCGTTGATCATCATGGCGGCGGGTGCGTGGCCGGCCGCCTTGGTGAAGCCGTCGACGGCGGCAAAGTCGTGCGCGCCCGCGACAGTGGTGACGCCGATGAAGGTCTTACCCTCCGGCGGGAACTGCGGGCGGTTCGAGCTCGCCGTGGCCCCCACGACCGGCGGGGCACCGTCGGACACCGGCACGACTGCCGGGATGCCGAACTTCGGCGCCAGGAAGAACGTGTAACCGGCCAGGGCGCCGAGGAAGATCGTCGCGAAGACGCGCGGGCCGGTCGGCTTCACCGCTGCCTCCTTTGCGGCATGTACGGCTCGGCCGGGGGATGGACAGGCGTGTCCGGGGCCGATTCCTGCGGGGGACGCTGGCGTGGGACGGACGGCTGCTGGTACGGCGCGTAGTCCCGGATGACCGGCAGGATCGCCGTCGGGTCGCCGGGCTGCGGATGCCGGATCTGCTCGACGATGTCGGGCTCCGCATGCCGGCGCGCACTGATGCTCGACACCATCGCCGCGACCGGCGGCACCAGTCCGGTCGCCAGGGTCAGCCCGGCCCAGATCCGCAGCAGCGTGAAGTCGTGGTGGCCGAGGAAACTGGCCGCGAGCAACGCCGCGGCGATCGCCGCCCACATGAAGTGCAGCTTGAACGTGCCGAGCGACTCGGTGGTGCGCAGCTTGCCCTTCGCGGTGACGACGAACGCCAGCTTGCGCCGCAGCAGGGCCGCCGTGCCGGCCGCCACGTAGATCGGGCCGGCGAAGAGGGCAAGGCCCATGCCCGGCATGCCGACCTCCTCGCGCTCGTGCGGGGCGACGTTGTAGCGCCGCAACCACAACAGCAGCGCGAACCATGTGACAAGGGTGAGGCTCCACAGCGACATCCACACGTTGCCGTCGAGCTTGACCGAGCTGACGCCGGTGAGCAGATAGACGGCGGTGGCGGTGTTGCCCAGCAGCAGGCTCACCGCGACGCTCGGGTAGTAGAACTGCAACAGCCGGTACTGCCACCGCCGCTTGGCCGGCAGCTGCTCCGACTTGCGCAGGTCCGGGCGCAGCAGGATCTCCCAGACGCCGTAGGCCCAGCGCTTCTGCTGGTTGAAGTAGTCGGCCCAGGAGGTCGGGCCCTCGCCGATGGCGAGCACGTCGGGGGTGTAGACGCCCTTCCAGAGGTTGCCGGTCGCCGGGTTCACCGCGGTGTGGATCTTGATGCTGGTGACGTGGTCCTCGATGATCGAGTCCTGGTATCCGCCGATCTGGCGCATTGCCGCGGGCCGGTAGAGGTGGCCGGTGCCGGTCAGCAGCGGCGCGTCCATGCCGTTGCCGCCGCGGGCGATGATGCCGTTGAACAGGTACTGCTGCACGGAAGCCCCGTGCGCCACCCAGTTCTGATACATGTTGCCGTACACCTGCGGCGACACCACGAACGCGACGTCGGGATCGCGGAAGTAGCCGACCGTGCGCTCCAGGAAGCTCTGCATCGGCACGTGGTCGGGGTCGACGTTGGCCACGACGTCGTAGTCGTGCTCGTGCTCGGCCCGCCAGGCGTTGTGGTTGCCCGACTTGGTCTTCGCCCGGAACTCGCCGGCGGGCTGGTTGTACTCCGGCCGCCCCTTCCGGCTGAAGTGGCGGACCCCGATGCGGGCCGCCATCGCCTTCACCGCCGGGTCGTCGCCCTCGTCCAGGATCCAGACGTCGACCTTGCCGGCGTACAACACCTGCTTCATCTTGCGCAGCGTCCGCTCGGCGACCTCGATCGGCTCCTTGGCCGGCACGATCGTCGTCAGCAGCGCCACCCGCAGGCCGATCGGCGGGTCCATCGGCACCGGGTCCTTCGCGAAGTACGCGAACGCGATGACGGTGAGGCTCTGCATGAACCGGATCAGCTCGACGATGATCATGAGGATGTAGCTGACCCGCGCGATCGCGAGCTGCCAGCCGCTGCCGCCCTGCACCACACCGCCCGGCACGTGCTCGGGCAGCAGCAGCCAGCCGAGAAAGAACAGGCTGCTGCCGGCGGACGCGAGGGTGAAGAGGGTCAGCATCAGCCGCCCGCCGGCGCCGAGCACGGGGCGGAACTGCACCGTCTGGTCGGGGCGGGTCGGCGCGATCGGCGCACCGGCGGTCTCGGCGCACTTCACGTAGGCCTTGCGGATGGCGACGTTGCGCCGCTGCCGGAGGGAGACCTCCGGCGCCGGCGGCGAGCCCTTGTCCAGCGAGCGCCTGATGGCTGCAGTCATCGGTTCCTCATCCGGCCGGGTTCGTCAGGGTGGCCAGCGCGACCGTGAAGCCGCGCGGCCGCCAGATCTGGGTGACCTGGTATCGCTCGCGCAGCACGGGCTCCTTGGCGCCGTCGAGCGCGGTCAGGGGGTCTCGGGCGTACCCGAGCCGGATCACCCACACCCGGGGAGCCCCGCCGAGGCACTTGGCCACGTCCTGGCACTCCTCGGCGGCGAGGTTGCCATCGGCCCGGGACGGCTTCGTCGCGAGGATGTCCCTGGGCCGCTGTGCCGCCGGCACGTAGTGCGTGACCGTGTCCCGGCCCACCCAGTTGCCACCGGCGTCGGTCATGCCGTAGACGATGACGTCGCCCTCATGGCTGTTGCCCGCGATGATCGCGGCCAGCTCGTGCCCGGCCTCGCCGTGCCCGTCGGGTTCGCGGATGGCCAGCTGCTGCGGGATGCCGATCGCGGCCACGGCGACGACCGCCAGCAGGCCCCAGACCAGCCGGACCCGCCCGACCGCGGCCGCCGCGAGCAGCGCCCAGGCCGGCAGCGTGAAGAGCAGGTACCGGGCCAGGAACAGCGGCGTGAACTGCCCGGCGGCAAACAGGCCGAGCAGCGGCAGGATCGCCCAGGCGGTGTAGAACGCGGCCCGGCGCCGCAACGGCAGGCTGAACAGCCCGAGCGCGAGGAGCAGGACGCCGGCCGCCGTCACGCCGGCGAGCTCGTTCGGGAACTCCAGCAGCGTCTGGCCGTCGGGCGCCGGAATCCACGAGACCTGGGCTTTCTGTTTATTACCGAGGTAGAGCAGCGGCAATGCCGGTAGGCATCCGAGAAATGCGCTGCTCAGCCACGCGACGGTCTGCCGGCGGTACTGCGCGAACACCACCCAGCCGTGCGCACCCAGCAGGAGCAGGGCGATCGGATGCAGGACGCCGAGGAATATCACCGAGAGCACATAGCCGCAGTACCGTCCGAAGTGCGGTTTCTTCACGGCACTGACCAGCGCAAATGTCGCCAGGACGGCAAAGAAGGTGACCAGGGCGTAGGTGCGCGCTTCCTGCGCATAGCGCGACGAGCCCGGCAGCACCGCGAAGAGCAGCCCGGCCAGCAGGCCCACCCGCCGGCCACCCAGCTTGGTGCCGAGCGCGCCGATGAGGGCGGCCGCCCCGATCATCGCCAGCAGCGAGGGCACCCGGATCGCCGCGTCCGACGTGCCGCCCACGTCGGACCAGGCGTGAGCGACGGCGTAGTAGGGGCCGATGATCAGGTCGACATACTGCAGAACCTTGAACATACCGGCCCACGGCGTGGTCGCCATGCCCCAGGTGGCCAGCTCGTCGGACCACAGCGCGGGACGCCCGAGCGCGATGCCGCCCACCAGCCCCATGACGAGACCCGGCACGGCCCAGGGCAGCAGGTCGAAGTAGCGCGGCAGGCGCTTGCGGTTGATGTCGAGCTCGTCCGGCGCGTACCAGTCCTCGCCCCAGGGGTCCACGCTGGGCAGCTTCATGGCCCGCAACCTGGGAATGATCGCGGTCTCGTCCCGCACTGTCACGCCTCGCCCCGCTGATCGGCAATCTTGCAGCTTCCGTCGTCGCTCGGCGAGCCTAGCGGCTGTCGGTGTCGACCGTGTAACCCGGTCTGCGATGGCTACGGTCAATGTGGGCCGATACTCCCCGATTACCGCAGATCAGCGGACCCGCCAGAGCGGATTAGAGAATCGCATTCTCCTCGGGAAATGTGTAATGTCGCGCACCGGTTGCACGCCTCGACTCTCCCCGAGGCGTCCCGCTCACTGGAGGACGACGGAATGCGCCGCGCCTGGTCTCCCCGGCACGAAGTCTCGCGCGACCTCGAGGTCGCGCACCATCGACACCCGACCCGCAGGCTCCACCGCAACACCCGCATCATGACCGCGCTGGCGCTGATCGCCGGGCTGCTCGCAGCCGGGCCGTTCGGCCATGTGCCCGCCGCCCGCGCCGACAACTACACCGTCTCCGGCGACACCTTGCGCACCGGCTGGGACTCGGCCGAGCCGAACCTGTCGCCCGCAACCGTGACCGGCGGAAACTTCGGCCAGCTGTTCGCCACCAAGGTGCAGGGCCAGGTGTACGCGCAGCCGCTCGTCATCGCCAACACCGTCGTGGCGGCCACCGAGGACAACTACGTATACGGCCTCAACGCGGTCAACGGCACCATCGCCTGGCAGCGCAGCCTCGGCCCCGCGTGGCCGGCCGCCACCACCGGCTGCGCCGACCTCACCCCGAACATCGGCAGCACCGCCACCGGCGTCTACGACCCGTCCAGCGGCTACGTGTACATCAGCACGAAGGTCAACGACGGCCCCGACGCGAACCACCCGAACTGGTACCTGCACGCGATCAGCGTCGCCGACGGCACCGAGCGGGCCGGCTGGCCGGTGAAGATCGTCGGCACCCCGGCCAACGACCCCGACCACCCGTTCGCCGCCAAGGATGTCAACAACCGGCCCGGCCTGCTGCTCATGAACGGCGTCGTGTACCTCGCCTTCGCCGGCCTGTGCGACTACGGCTCCTACGTCGGCTGGGTGGCCGGCGTCAACACCGGCAACGGCGCCATCAACCTGTGGTCGGACGAGGTCGGCCCGAGCAGCAAGCAGGCCGGCATCTGGCACTCCGGCGGCGGCATCATGTCCGACGGCAACGGCCGCATGTTCGTCGCCACCGGCAACGGCATCGCCCCGCCGAACGGCCCCGGCTCGCCGGTGCCGGGCACCCTGTCGCAGTCGGTGGTCCGGCTCGGCGTCGACGCCAACGGCGTCATCTCGTCGAAGGACTTCTTCGCGCCGTACAACGCCACCACGCTCGACCAGAACGACCAGGACCTCGGCAGCGGCGGCCCGGTCGCGCTGCCCGACCAGTACTTCGGCACCGCCGCCATCCCGCACCTCATGGTGCAGGTCGGCAAGGAGGGCCGGGTCTACCTGCTCAACCGGGACAACCTCGGCGGCAAGGGGCAGGGCGCGAACGGCGGCGACAACGTCGTGCAGAACCTCGGGCCCTACCACGGCTTCTGGAACCACCCGGCCGTCTACGGCGGCGAGGGCGGCTACATCTACATGGTCCAGTCGTACAGCTCGATGCTCGCGTTCAAGTACGGTGTCGGCGGCGACGGCAAGCCCGCGCTGACGCTGGCCGGGAACTCCGCGGAGTACTTCGGCTACACGGCCGGCTCGCCGATCGTGACCTCCAACGCCACGACGCCCGGATCGGCGGTCGTCTGGGTCACCAACACCGACGGGCCCAACGGCAGCAACGGCCGCCTGTGCGCCTACCGGGCCGTTCCGGTCAACAACCAGATTCCGCTGCTGCGCTGCTTCCCCATCGGCACCGCGAGCAAGTTCGCCAGCCCGGCCAGCTCCAACGGCCGCGTCTACGCGGGCACCCGCGACGGCTACATCTACGGCTTCGGCCAGCCCACCACCGCCGGCCTGACCACCACCCAGACCAGCCTCGGCAACGTCAACGTCGGCCAGACCGGCACCGGCACGGTCACCGCCACCGCGACCCGCACGGTCACGGTCACCGGTGTCGCCACCGCGGCGCCGTTCGGGGCCACGCCACCGACCCTGCCGGTGACGCTGCAGTCCGGCCAGTCGATCACCGTGCCGGTGTCCTTCTCGCCGACGACCCCGGGCTCGTCGACGGGCACGCTGAACTTCACCATCACCGACGGCGGCAACACGGTTACCCTCGGCACGACATTGCAGGGGTACGGCGTCAAACCCGGCTTCACCGTGAACACCCCCCAGCTCAACTTCGGCGACACGCCGGTCGGCGCCACAAAGTCGCTGACGGCCAGCTTCACCAACACGGGTTCGGCCAACGAGACGGTGACCGCGGTCACCGCGCCGGGCGCCCCGTTCGCGGCGACCGGCCTGCCCGCGACCGGCCTCGTCGTCACCCCCGGACAGTCGGTGGCCGTCGGCGTCACGTACAAGCCGACCGCGACGGGCGCCAACACCTCGAGCATCGTGGTGACCGGCCCCAACGGCTCGGCCACGGTCGCGCTCACCGGCGCGGGCGTCACCGGCCACGCCGAGCTCACCATCGATCCGGCGTCGCTGAGCTTCGGCTCGGTGCCGGTCGGGCTCTCGGCCACCAAGACGCTGACGGTGTCCAACACCGGCAACCTGAACGTCACGATCACCAAGGCCGCGCCCCCGGCGCTGCCCTTCGTGGTCAACACGCCGCTGCCGGAGGGCCTGGTGCTCGCGCCGGACGACACGGTTCAGGTACAGGTGACCTTCGCCCCGACGGCCGCCGGCACCTTCAACAACCTCTACGTGATCAGCTCCGACGACGGCAACGGCGCGCACAACATCGCGGTCACCGGCACCGCGACCAACCCGTCGAGCGGCTCGCCGCTGCCGAGCGTCGTGGGCGGCGGCTGGGTGCTCAACGGCGGAGCGGCCATGGACGGCTCCGACCTGGTGCTGACCCCGGCCGCAGCGGATCGCAAGGGCTCGGCGGTGTACTCCACCCCGCTGCCCAGCGCCAACCTGACCGCCTCGTTCACCGCCTCCATCGGCGGCGGCTCGGGCGCCGACGGCATGACCTTCGCGCTGCTCGACGCCTCGTCGAACACCGTCAACAGCCTGGGCGCGGGCGGCGGCGGGCTGGGCGTGCAGAACCTGCCCGGCGTCGCGGTCGCGCTCGACACCTATCAGGGCCCCAACGACCCGTCCGCGAACTTCATCGGGGTCAGCACCGGCGGCAACGCCAACGGGCTGACGTGGGTGACCACGTCGACGGGCATCCCGAACCTGCGCACCGGGACCCACCAGATCACGGTGAGCACGGCCGGGGGCAAGCTGGCCGTGTCGATCGACGGCACCCAGGTCATCAACGCGACGGTGACGCTGCCGGCCTCCACGCTGCTGGCCTTCACCGCGTCGACCGGCGGTGCGACCGACCGGCACGCGGTGAACAACGTGGCCATCAGCTCGGGCACCACCAACCTGCCCGCGCCGGGCACCGGCTGGCGGTTCAACGGCTCGGCGGCGGCCAACGGCGCCGAGGTCGTGCTGACCCCCGCGCAGATGCAGCAGGCCGGCACGGTGCTCTACTCCAGCCCGGTCACGACCAACGGCCTGACCGCCCAGTTCAACATGACGAACAACGGCGGCACGGGCGCGGACGGCACCACGTTCCTGCTGACCGACCCGACCGCCGCGCCGACCAGCGTGGGCGGGGCCGGCGGCGGGCTCGGCTGGAGCGGCCTGCCCGCGGTCGGGGTCTCGTTCCTGACCTACCCCGAGGCCGGCATCGACTCGCACAACTGGGTCGGCATCGCGGTCTGCACCGCGGGCGGCGGCATCACGTTCCTCGCCAGCAACACCAACATCCCGGACCTGCGCGCGTCCGCACGCGACGTGAAGATCCAGGTCAGCGGCACCACCGTGACGGTGCTGATCGACGGGACGCAGGTGCTCAGCACGGCGGTGCCGGCGCTGAAGCCCACGGCCCTCGCCGGTTTCGCCGCCTCGACCGGCGGCTTCACCGACGTGCACGCCGTGCGCAACGTCCAGATCGTGAGCGGCGCGACCACCTCGACCCTGCCGGCCCCGCCGGCGGCGAACTGGACGGCCAACGGCTCCACGGTGATCACCAGCGGCACCGTCCGGCTCACGGCGGCGCAGCCGGAGCAGACCGGCACGGCGATCTACGCGACGCCGCTGTCACCGGTCCGGCTCAACGCCACCTTCACGATCAGGATCGGCGACGGCACGGGCGCGGACGGGCTGAGCTTCATGCTGCTCGATGCGACCAAGAGCGGGCCGACGTCGGTCGGGCAGGGCGGCGGCGGCCTGGGCTTCTCCGGCCTCTCCGGGGTGTGCGTCGCGTTCGTGACGTACCCGCAGCCCGGTTACCCGTCGAACAACTTCGTCGGGATCAGCACCGCCGGCGCCGGCCGGAACCTGACGTTCGCGGCGACCGCGACGGCCATCCCGAACCTGCGGGCGGGCACGCACACCGTGCAGGTGACGGCCGGCGGCTCGGGCAACCTGATCGTGAGCATCGACGGCGTGAAGGCCCTCGACACGACGGTCGCCCTGCCGGCCAGCGCGCTGGTCGGCTTCAGCGGCGCGACGGGCGGCTCCAATGACGTGCACGAAGTGAGCAACGTGAACATCAGTTACTGAGCGGCTTGCCGCGTCAGCGGTACACCCGCACGTAGTCGACCAGCATCGACTGCGGGAAAGCAGTAGCCGCGGTCGGCGGCCCGGGCATCGGGCCGCCGGCCGCCGAGTTTATGTGCCCGGCCGACGGGTGTA